>NZ_JARPLU010000048.1:0-30092 GCF_032349615.1 Limnospira sp. PMC 1279.21
TCCCCTGAGAAACCCGGTTTCTCAAAGAAACCGGGTTTCTGGACCACGATATGGGGGTGGTGTCGTGGTGCGTCAGATGAACCCAATTGGCCGTTGACCCGATAGGTTATCCATATAACGCACCCTACGGGGGTGATAATAATCAATTATTAATTATTAATTGTTAACTATGAATCCTGATACAGAAATCCGTCATCTATTAGATTTAATGCCAGCCTCCGGTCGCATGATGGCTAGACTAATTGCTAATCCTCGACAGTCTACTGTAATTCAATGTGAATTTCCCCTTCCGTGGAAAACTACTAGACCCATTTTGATTAATTTTGACTTGTGGAAACAGCTATCAAGACCTCAGCGAGATTTATTGTTGTTGCGGACTGTTAGTTGGGTTACTAATGTGCAATGGTTTAAACCTGACTGGAATCAAGGCATTGTGGTGGCGGGAATAGTCGGAGTTGGGGTACAATTTATGCAGCAGGATGCTGTTGGTGTTCTCCTGGCTGGAGGATTAGCTGCTATAGGTGTGCGTCGGGTATGGCAGGCTAATCAACGCTCTGAGATGGAGTTAGAAGCTGATGATATCGCCATTAGGGTAGCCGCGCGACGGGGTTATGAGGAAGCGATCGCAGCAGCCGCTTTAGCAGAGGCGATCGAAGTTGTGGCTACAATTGAGGGTCGCCGGGGATTGAGTTTTATGGAATTAGTCCGCTGTCAGCATCTCAAAGCGATCGCCAACTCTTATAAGGGCCATAATTAATACGATCGCACCATTCGCCAAGTTTGAATAGCCTAACTTACCAGAGGGGAGAATCAGCTCCCCTGTGTTTTCAACGTCGCCAAAGGGTTTCGCCGCCGGGACGGTCAATTAGCGTCACACCATTAGCCTGTAGTTGGTCACGAATGCGATCGCCTTCCGCATAGTTTTTAGCCTTTCTAGCCGACTGTCGTTGTTTAACCAAATCCTCAATTTCAGCGTCGCTAATTCCCTGAGTCGCCGCTGGTGGTTGTGCTTGTGTTACAGCTTCCAACCCGAAAACTCCCGCTAACTCCACCAAAGTTTTCCAGGTCGCATAAATGCGATCGCTCGGGGTATCAGTCTTACCTTCATGAGCCAATAAATTCCCTTGGCGGCGCAACTCTTTAGCCAATTCAAACAACACAGCCAAACCCCCAGGAGTATTAAAATCATCATCCATAGCCACTCGGAAGCGTTGGAGTGCATCTTCTGTCGTGTCGTATTTACTGGGAGATGAATCAGCAGACCACCCCAAGCGCGCGCCGTATTGTTCCGCAAATAATAACCCATCTTTCAAGGTTTCCCAGCCATTTTTAGCTGAGGCGATCGCCTCATCAGTAAAATCGAGAGGTTTACGATAGTGACCCTGTAGAATAAATAAGCGCACCACCATAGGGTCTACAGGGCGATCGAGCAATTCACGAATCGTCGTAAAATTGCCCAAAGACTTAGACATTTTTTCCCCACCGACCGTCACCATACCATTGTGCATCCAATATCGAGCCAGAGTTTTACCAGTCGCCGCCTCAGACTGAGCGATTTCATTTTCATGGTGAGGAAACACCAAATCACCCCCGCCGCCGTGAATATCAATAGTTTCTCCCAGTAGTTGTCGGACCATAGCCGAACATTCAATGTGCCACCCCGGACGACCGGGACCCCAAGGAGAATCCCAGGCGGGTTCTCCCGGTTTAGCAGCTTTCCAGAGAGCAAAATCCGCCGGATTTTTTTTCTTGAGAGTTTCCGGGTCAGCCACAGCTACGCGACCACTAGCCCCCATTTGTAGGTCTTCGAGTTGTCGCCGGGAGAGTTTACCATAATCGGGAAAGTGACCGACATTGTAATAAACGTCTCCATCGACAGCATAAGCGTGTCCTGTAGCCGTGAGTTGCTCAATAAGTTGGTGAATTTCCTTGATATGATCTGTCACCCTAGGATAAGCCTTAGCATCCCGTACATTTAGCCGCCGCAGGTCTTCAAAGTAAGCGTCTATAAAGCGTTGGGATACCGCCTCCATAGTGCTTTCTTGTTCTTTAGCGCGGTTAAGGATTTTGTCGTCAATGTCGGTAAAATTCTGGACGTAGTTAACTTCATATCCTGACCATTCCAGATAGCGGCGTACCACGTCCCAGGTCGTGTAGGATCGTGCATGACCCAAATGGCAATAGTCATAAACTGTAACCCCGCAGCAGTACATTTTGACTTTTCCGGGTTCTAGGGTGGTAAAGGTTTCTTTTTGGCGGGTTTGGGTGTTATAGATTTTTAGAACCATGTTGAGTCTTAATAGTGTAAATGCTTAGGCTGGCTAGGGTTTAGCTAAGGATGGCTGATTTGATAGGGACGGCGTTAAAGAAACAGGATCTAGCCCCCGTGTGACAGGCTACGTCCCCAATTTGCTCGATTTTGAGCAGGAGGACATCAGCATCACAATCGTAGTATAGGGCTTTGAGCTTTTGAATGTGTCCTGATGTGGCTCCTTTGTGCCACAGTTGCGATCGCGATCGACTCCAATAGTGAACTTCACCCGTTGTTAGGGTTTGTTGCAACGATTGGCGATTCATCCAAGCCATCATTAATACTGTACCGTCTTTATGGTCTTGGGCGATCGCTGGAATTAAACCTTGTGGATTAAATTTTAGGCTATCGATCCATAATTGGTCTTGGTTCATGGTTAGGGATTTCGTGTAAACATTGTTGTAGGTCTTGGGTGAGGGTTTCGCGGTTCAGGTCTCGACCGATAAATACTAATTGATTTGGGGGTTCGCCGCGAGGATAATTAGGCGTAAGCTGATAGCGTTTTCCGCTGAGTTGGAATAGGTGAGAGGAGTTGTTACCTTGATACCAAATCAATCCTTTGGCGCGAAATACATTCGTTGGTAGGCGATCGCTTAAGAAGGTCTGGAATTTTTCCACACTCAGAGGGCGATCGCTGCTAAAGGATACAGCCACAAATCCATCATTAGCTAGATGTTCCGAATGGTGATCATGGTCTGGTTGCTCCCCAAAGTCTGGGTGGGAATATTCTATTCCCCAAATACTCGCTAAGGGAACCTCACCGTATTCGCTCGTCATTATACGAGCATCGGGTTTAAGCTGGCGGATCTGTTTTTGGATGCGATCGTATTTTTCTGGGGATACCAAATCGATTTTATTGAGCAAAATCAGATCACCCCAAGCAATTTGGTTAAGCGCAGCTTCACTGTTAGCCAATAGGTCTGGCGAAAACGTATCAGCATCTACCAGCGTAAAAATAGCATCAAGTCGAGTCAACTTTCGCAATTCCGTCCCCGCAAAAGTCATAATAATCGGTAACGGGTCCGCTATTCCTGTCGTTTCAATCAGTAGATAATCTATGGACGTATTTCGTTGTAAAACCTCCACAATTGTATCTGCTAGGCGGTCATTCAGGGTACAGCATATACAACCATTATTTAACTGCACCATATCATCTTCTACGTTGATCAGCAGTTGACCGTCAATACTAATCTCCCCAAATTCATTCACAAAAACCGCCACTTTCCGACCATTACGGTGACTCAGAATATAATTAACTAGGGTAGTTTTTCCACTTCCCAAAAATCCGGTAATTACAATTACAGGAACTTCCCGGTTTATGGTTAGTTTTTCCCTCGTAGTTTTCACGGCTTTTGTGACCTAATATACTTGACAAAATCCCTGTAATATGCTCCCTTCACTCCCCGCAAGCACTAGCCTGTTTTTGTAGGGTTTTAAAAATGTTATAAAACCCATTCGCACGGGAGGGAGTCAAACTAGCCTGTAGCCCAGTTTCTTCAATAAAATCGGGTTTTAATTGGCTAATTTGTTCAATAGTTAACCCATTCATTCCCTTAATTAACATAGCCAATAATCCTTTAGTTAATTGAGAGTCAGAATCACCCTGAAATTGAATACAGCCATTCGAGTCTAAACTCGCCGTCACATAAACCTGAGAAACACAACCAGGAACCTTGTTTTCTGGCAATTTTTGCTCCTCTGGAAATTCCGGCAATTTTTGAGCTAAAGTCAGTAGTTGCTCGTAACGCAGCTTATTAGAGGAGGCGCGTTTAAAGCGTTGAACAATGCGATCTAGTGCAGGGGGCCGTTGAGTCACAGGTGAAGCCATGATATTCTACGAGCATAAATATACAACAAGTCAATAAGCCGATTTTGTATTTTAACGCAAATTTTCCTATTCGTTGATGTAGACTTGATGGCGATCGCGATCGAGGGGAGGGTTCACCAGTCAAACCAGAGACCCCCCCAAAAGTCTAGCGAAGGATTAGAGCAACTTCCTTAGCGAAATAGGTAAGAATCAGATCCGCCCCGGCTCGTTTCATGCTGGTGAGCGTTTCTAGCATCACCTTTTTCTCATCAATCCAGCCCATACGTCCGGCTGCGCGAATCATCGCATACTCACCACTAACATTATAGGCCGCCACAGGTACATTTGTAGCTTGTCGAACCTGCGAAATAATATCAAGATAGGCCAGCGCTGGTTTCACCATCACCATATCCGCTCCCTCTTGCACATCTAACATAACTTCTTTGATCGCTTCGCGGCTATTAGCCGGATCCATTTGATAGGTTTTCTTATCGCCAAATTTCGGAGCCGAGTCTAACGCATCCCGGAAGGGGCCATAGTAAGCCGAAGCGTATTTAGCCGAGTAAGCCAGGATACCAACGTTTGTATAACCTGCTGCATCGAGTCCTTCACGAATTGCGCCGATCCGTCCATCCATCATGTCCGAGGGTGCTACTATATCCGCTCCCGCTTCCGCGTGGGATATCGATTGTTTAACTAGAACTTCCACCGTTTCATCGTTGAGGATTTCACCGCTATCGCTGACGATACCATCATGACCTTTGCTGGAAAACGGGTCTAGGGCTACATCCGTGATAATCATGATGTCGGGAACAGCTTGTTTGATGGCTCTGACTGTCCGCTGTACCAGTCCTTCCGGATTATAGCTTTCCGTACCCGCGTTGTCTTTTTTTTCTTCCGCTACTAGGGGAAATAACGCAATAGCCCGAATCCCTAATTCCGATGCTTCTGCTACTTCTTTCAGTAATAGGTCTAGGGTGTAGCGGTAGCTTTCCGGCATTGAGGGGACTTCCACTTTCTGATTTTCCCCTTCCATCACGAATAGGGGATATATCAGGTCGTTAACTGTTAGTTGTGTTTCTTGCACCATCCGCCGCAGCGCATCGGTACGACGTAGACGACGGGGACGTTGGACAAGGTTTAATCTATGGTTTTCTGATGACATGAGATAACAGTTGTTTTCTTTTATACAGCCAAATTGACTGTTTATTATCCCACCGATCGCTATCGTTTTGGCCTGTTGATACAAATCAATACAATCCCCAAAAAGTTGATTTTTTATTCAATTTTAAAAAAAATGTTCGGCCAGATTACTGTGGGGGTTGACATCTACCGGAACTCATGGCATAGTATTGACATACTCTTTCATAATGGAAATATTACTCACCATAAAAAAATTGCCAACATTTCCATTATCTAAAATGGTATCACAAGCCCAGCCAAAAAGCAAGCAACCCCCCCAGAAAAAAATTTTTCGCAACATTTATTAACATTTTGTTACAAAACTTAACACAATTCCGCTAGTGATTGATTAAGTGATTAAGCGATCGCCTGATGAGCAGAATTAACTAGAACCGAATTTGGGGTATTTTAAGGTTAACTGGGTTATTGTCGCCAGGTGCGAAACCTTCAAGGGGGGGAAGGGAATGGCGATCAATCTGAATCGGCTCGAATAATGATTCGAGGTATTCTTGAGTATACTGAAAGTCCTGATCCAAATCCGTGCCACCCATAGGCATAGCCAACCGAGAGGGGTCGCGACCAATACTCAAGTCATCGCCGTCCAGGTCATCGAGGGAACCGGTAGCAACTGGGGGGGTAATTCCGATGATAGGTGGCAACATTTGGGTTTGTTGTAAATTCGCCCCAGCGAAAGTTGCTCCTGTTAGTCGAGCCTTAATCAGGTTAGCACCACTGAGGTCAGCTAAATCAAGAACTGCGTCATTCAATTCGGCTTGATTTAGAAATGCACCGCTCAAATTAGCGCCAGTTAGATTTGCACCTTTAAGGTCTGCACCTTCGAGGTTAGCATTAGCTAAGTTAGCATTTTCCAGGTTAGCATTTCGGAGGTCTACCCCAATAAGATGGGCTCCTGATAGATCAGCCCCTCTAAGATCGCAACCTTGACAAAATCTGGTTTCTAGTAGTTGTCTCAGGTCTGCTGGATTTTCAGCTCGAATTGGAGAGGCGAAGCCTAGGGATACTATGGTTGTGGCTGCCCCTAGAATCATGACTGTTGATAAAGTCTTCATCTTTTTGTCCTCCTGAATGGACAGATAGGAATTATGTTTTATTCCTCATGTACTCTAGGATATAGCATAACGGAATTATATGGGCGATCGCTTCTCCCCTGAGACATAAATTTTAACGTTGATGAAATCCGGTAATCGGCGAGTATATCAGCAATTATCTCTATGATTTAGGGGATCATATCTGATTTGATAGGGGTTAGTGAGATCTTCAGGCGATCGCCCCATGGCGGGTGGATATTGAGTCAGGGCGAAGAATATTGTGGATTTCAGCGAGGTAGGTGGTCGTGGGTAAAATAAATATGACCGAGGGTGCGATCGTTGTAGGTTCGTTTAGTGAAGCGCCAACCCGGTTCTAAAAAGATTTTGGTAAAGCCACTAGACCGACCAAAGCTGCGACCGATGATAATGGGTGGTGCGTAGACATCAGCGCGAGAGTTAGCGACCAGTAAAATCTCTCCTGGAGTAGCTTGGACGGTGAGACTATGGCTGAGGGCGAGGTCTTGTCCTCCCATGCGAACCGAATAGCCGTTACTGTCGGTGGCGCGTCCACAAATTCCGCTAAAGTCGAAGTTGAGAAGTAGGGGTTCAACTTGAACGGGACGGCTGCCATTTTCACTCCAACAGGGTCGGGAATCAGAAATTTGTTCAACGACTACTAGGGAGTAACCAAAGGCGCGGGGAACAGCCATAGCTACGAATCGCTCCTGATCAACTTCCTGTTGACCAAATTGGACTGCATTGGCACCAGAAAATCCAGTGATAATGGAGAAGGTAGCTGCTGCTAGGGTGGTAATGGTTTGTGTTAGTGAGATCTTCATCTTCAAAATCTGTTCAACTGTTGAGTGTTAGAACTGCGGACTGTGCGATCGCATCTGTAGGTCTGTAGGTAAGAAGTTTATGCTCCGAGGTTTAGTTTAGCGCTTTAGGGGGAACCTAGTGTTTTGTGGCTAAAAAATTGTAATCCGGTACTCCAGACTAAATAGCCACGATCATTGAGATGTAGACCATCGGTGCTGAGTTCCGGGCGCAGGTTTCCTTTTTCGTCGGTGAATAGAGGATGTAGGTCTAGGAAATAAGCACCATTGGCGATCGCGATCGCTTCTAATTCTCTATTAAGTCGGCGTATACGACGATTAGGAATTTTAAGTAGGCGATCGCGTCCTTCCCAACTAGCATTTTGATCGCTGTGGGGTAAAATCGACTGAACGACCACTTGAGCGCTGGGATGAACCCATTGCACATCTCTAATAATTTCCCGCCAGTTGGCTAAAACCGTTTGATCGTCAATTCCCCGTAACAGGTCATTGATACCGATCATGATAAATACAGTTTCTGGTTGGGTCAGGTCAAACACCTTGAGTCGTCGTAGTAATCCCGCCGAGGTTTCCCCGGATATACCTTGATTTAACCAGGTTCTCCCTGGGGGTAATAGTTCAGGGGGAAACCATAAACTTAATGAATCTCCGGCTAAAATGGTTAGGCGCGCGGGGCGATTCTGAGCCGCGAGAAGTGCTTTTTCTTTTAGCTGTTCTACCGAATCTTCGTAGGTCAAGCGATATGGTGGCTGAAATGAGGAGTTAGTGCCGTTAGGCTGAACTTCATGGGTCTGTTGGGTTTGTACTGCTGCACCAACTTGTTTTTCTTCTGAGGGTTGCGCTTGGGCTTGGGAAGTGTCGGATAATGATTGTCCCCTTAGCAATAGTAGGACAATCACCAGAGTTAGTATCCCGTTACCGATGAGGGATAACATCACCCAAGCTGGAATAGTTTTTAACGGAATCAACACGAGAATCTGAGAAACGCCCTAAAGTTGTCTACTTCTATGTTGACACTCTACCTTTGATTTTAGGGAAGGGTAGATTCTGGGTTCGCGCTACTCGCCGACCTGCCGCAGGTTTACACCAACAGTAATCGCCTCTACAATTGGCCACTCTGTGATGTAGAAGTTTAAAACGGCTGTTGTGCTACATCCTCCCTAGAAAAAGAGGAGGTTTGGCATTGTCTCATCATCAGACTCTGGATATATGGGGCGATCGCCCTAGCAATGTCTAGCAATGTGTGGAAAGAAAAAATCGCCTCCTGTAGGGGCTATGTGCCAGTTAGGAGACGATTTTTTAGCAGATAAGATGGCAGATGAGATTAGAGTTTAATAGCTTCTGCCAATTCCACCTTCGCGGCTAGGAATACCGGGGTCAATACCTCCGACACTTGCTGGGCCTACTTCTTTGAGGAATCCGTTATAGGCTTCCATACCATGTTCGGCGATGTCGAGTCCTTCATATTCATGTTCAGGATTGACGCGGATACCGACCATCGCTCTGATGGCTAACCAGAAAATAGTCGTCATGACTACTGTAAATCCGCCGATGGACAGGACACCGAGGATTTGAACGCCGAGATTAGCGCCGCCAAAGATACCGACGGCTAGGGTTCCCCAAATTCCACAAACTAAGTGAACGGAAGTAGCACCCACCGGGTCGTCAATCTGAATGCGATCGAAGAAGGCGACTGAGTAGACGACGATAACTCCGGCGATCGCACCAATTACAACTGCAGCCCACAAGGGTACAGCATCACAACCGGCGGTAATTCCCACTAAACCGGCGAGAATGCCGTTGATAATCATGGATAGGTCTGGTTTACCATCCTTAATCCAGGAGGTGAGGGTAGCAGTTACACCGCCTGCAGAGGCTGCTAAGTTCGTGGTCAAGGCGATATAGGGAACATTCTCATTAGCAGCCAATTCGGAACCGGGGTTAAATCCAAACCAGCCGATCCACAGAATTAAACATCCCAGGGTAGCAATACTCATGTTATGACCAGGAATCGCCCTAGGTTCACCGGATGGACCGTATTTGCCCATGCGCGGTCCGAGGAATGCTGCCCCCATGAGGGCGGCCCATCCTCCCACGGAGTGAACTACGGTTGATCCGGCAAAATCATGGAAGTCCATACTTGCTAACCAGCCGTTATCAGTCCAGACCCAGTGTCCGGTAATGGGGTAGGATATTCCCACCAGCAATAGGCTAAATATTAGGAAGGCGACAAATTCGATCCGTTCGGCTACTGCGCCGGATACAATAGTGGCGGCGGTACCTGCGAAGGCGACCTGGAACAGAAAGAAAACTTCTTTGGGTAATCCTTCGGGGAATGGGTCAAGTCCGTAAACGCTGGGCTCTCCAGTCAGGAAGAAGCCACCACCACCAATAAAGGGGTTTTCCCCTCCGAACATGACTGAGAATCCAAAGAACCAGTAAATTAGGGTGGCGATCGCAAATACGATTAGGTTTTTGGAGAGAATGTTAACGGCATTTTTATGACGACAAAATCCGGTTTCTAACATCCCGAAACCAGCGTTCATAAAGATTACCAAAATACTGGCAATCACAATCCAAATGGTATTTAAAACACCCTGCACATATTCGGGAGTTATGGGTTGTGCGTCGTCTTGGGCGACTGCTGCTAAACTCCAAAATATAATAATCAGGGCCGTGAGAGGAATGCACCCTAGTAGGCTAGGAGAAAGCCATCTGGGTCTTTTGGGCTGCAAAATTGACGGAGTAGGCTGAGGCGCAGATCCAACTACCTCAGCCAATTGCCGATAACTCTTGGTTCTCGACTTTTGGTGTTTCAACATTTGCTTACAGTTGTTCAATTTACTTTAGTGTGGAAAGAATGAGGCGGCAAATGATAGCCGTCTGGTCAGAGAGATGCTTAATCTTTTTGCCTACTTTACTTATAGGTAGGTTGTAATTAGGCGGACTTGAACAGGTGTGGGTTAACCGATAAAACTAACACATCTGTACTCAACTGAGTTCACTTTCTAACAGGTGGATTTACCATTTAACCATAAAAAGTACAGATAAACTACAACCAGTTTCGAGGGATAATCAGATTCTTTTACGTCTTGGGCTATAACTTTAAGCTACGCTTTTTATCTACTTTGTTAACATTATCTTAATCAAGATTCTGTATCAGGCGATACAGAAATCTATGACAATTTGCTGGGGGGTACTGATAGATTGTGGGCCAAATATGGTTATATACAAACTGGTGTAATAATGGAGTTTTTCTCACTACATTTGTTTAAGGTATTCTTGATATCCAAACTGTGCAAGCAGTGTTTGTTTTTCGAGTACAGATTCGGTTAAATCTTGGCGATAGGCTTGGACTTTTTCCATGAGTTCAGGTTGATGAGAAGCCAAAATCTGAACAGCGAGTAGACCGGCATTTTTAGCGTTTCCGATCGCCACTGTAGCCACAGGAATACCGGCTGGCATTTGAACGATAGAATAGAGAGAATCTAGTCCCATTAGGTGACGGCTGGGGACGGGAACCCCAATGACAGGTAAAGGGGTGAGAGATGCAACCATTCCGGGTAAGTGAGCCGCGCCGCCTGCACCAGCTATAATAACTTTTAATCCGCGTCCTAGGGCAGTTTTGGCATACTCAAACATCCGGTCTGGGGTACGGTGTGCCGATACGATCGCCACTTCCCAACTAATACCAAAATCTTGACATACGGCGATCGCTGCTGACATGGTAGGTAGGTCAGAATCACTGCCCATAATAATACCAATTTGAGCAGGGGAGGAGTTAGGGTCCTGAGAGATTGAGTCCATAGCAGTTGTTAATAACTAAGTGAAACTACAGACCCGGATTATAGCATTAGGGGTGGAGATAGTTGGGAGTAACTACGTCTGTTGAGGAATTGTCCCCCCAAATTGAGCTACAATGTTTATAATCATGAGAGAGGCGAAATACGAGGGTTGACATTGCGCCAGTCTAGTTGGACTACAAGCCAGCAGCAGATGGACCCGGAATCATCCACTATTATTGAGAGGTAACAGTAAATCATGCTAAAAAGTTACGAAGCGATCTACGAAAACGGTGAGTTTAAATGGTTATCAGACCAGCCAGACCTGAACAAAGCGCGAGTGATTATCACTGTATTACCGGAGCCAGATCTATCTAATCGAGAGGGAAATAAGAAACGGCGATTTCCGCCAGATTCAATTGCCGGAAAAGGCCAAACCATTGGGGATATAATTAGTCCAATTGTAGATGAGGATGACTGGGAATGTCTAAAGTGATTGTCCTAGATACCCATATATGGATTTGGCTGATTACACAAGAGTTTGAAAGATTTCCGGCTCATTGGTGTGACCAAATTTATGCTGCTGACGAAGTTGGTATTTCCCCAGTATCTTGTTATGAAGTCGCAGTAGCTTACAAAAAAGGAAGGTTAGAGTTACCCTGTCCAGTAAATGAGTGGCTACATGAAGCCCTAACGCCCACAGGTATTAGTCTGATGCCTTTGAATGCGGAAGTCGCTTGTCAAGCGGTGAATTTATCTGCGATTCATCAAGACCCTTTTGATAGGATAATCATAGCAACGGCGTTAGTTTATCAAGGTCAATTAGCAAGTGTCGATCGCCAGTTTACTAGATATCCCGAATTAACAGATTATTTAATGAGATAAATTTGGGTCAAGCGAGAGTTAGTTTAACCCAGTTATCAATCAATGATTATGTAAGATGATGAATGAAAGCCTCCCGCCTAATGATGTGTCAGTAGATTTAATGAACAGTCAGATTCTAGGTAAACCTGGATTACATACCCTACAAATTCGTGATGGTGTAGTTAAGGCGATCGCCACGAAACCAGACCCCGCCGCCGCAGTGGTTGATGTAGGTGGAGATTGGATTTCCCTAGGGGGGATAGATTTACAGATTAATGGTGGGTTAGGGTTAGCTTTCCCGGAGTTAACGGGGGAGAATTATCAACAACTGCAAGGTATTTGTGAGTATTTATGGCATCAGGGGGTTGATGGATTTTTGCCTACCATAGTGACAACCACCGTAGAGAAATTTAGGCGATCGCTGGCTACCCTAGGGGAATTTCAACCAGACGGGAAGGACGGGAAGCACTCGGCGGCGGAGATTTTAGGAGTTCATCTTGAGGGACCATTTCTGAATGTGCAAAAACGGGGCGCACATCCTCAAAATTGTCTATTACCCCCAACCACAGATAATGTCAAACGGGTTCTAGGGGATTATGGGAAGGTGGTTAAGGTGATGACTCTAGCGCCAGAATTAGACCCCACGGCGACAGTTATCCCCTATTTGAGGAGTTTAGGCATTATCGTCAGTCTCGGTCACTCTCAGGCTAATTTAACTGTGGCTGATGAAGCATTTAACCAGGGGGCGACAATGGTAACTCATGCTTTTAATGCCATGCCTCCCCTACATCACCGGGAACCAGGACTATTGGGGGCGGCTTTATGTCGCTCAGAGGTATTTTGTGGGGCGATCGCTGATGGACATCATGTTTGTCCAACCATGCTGGAGGTACTGTTACGGGGGAGTAAGGGTGAGATTTTTGTGGTTAGTGATGCTTTAGCGCCTTTGGGATTGGCGGATGGTGTTTATCCGTGGGATGACCGGCGCATTGAGGTGACAGGGGGGGTGGCTCGGCTGGAGGATGGAACTTTGGCGGGAACTACTTTATCGCTGTTGAGGGGAGCGGAAAATTTAGTCAGGTGGGGGATTTGTTCTGCTGCTGAGGCGATCGCTTTAGTAACAGAAACCCCACGTCGAGCGATCGGATTATCAACGGAAATCATCGGTCAACCAATAACCCGATTATTGCGATGGACAGAGGAGCAGGGATGTCTGAGGGGACAAAGGTTGAGAATTGGATCTAAAATAGACAACTATCTCCCCTCCCTAAACTGTTAGGAATGGTGGGGGATAGTTAGTACATTTGTTGGAAGCGCCAAAATTATGGGTGAAGCTAAACGTCGCAAAGAGATGATGGGGGAAAAGTACGGTAAGGAGGAATAGTGCGATTCGTTTGGTAGAAACCAGCCTAAAGCCTACTGGTTATAGGTTTGGGGGATTACCAGCGGGGACAGATAAAAACAGAAAAACCTGTTCCCTGACAACTGAATTACCTTGAGGGTGAAAGTCCCTCCCGTCTGGTGTAGACGTGACAGCATCATCCCCACTGAGGCGATCGGACTATCGCGACTTGGTGAAGCGGGATGAAAAGGCAGCTCTGCTGGTAGCCTAAACTGGCACTCTGTCGAGCAAGTACCCATGGATAAGGAAATCTGAAGATGTGATCAAAACGTCGTCACCTTAAACCAGCGAAAAGGCTGACACGCTGGAGCCAAAAGGCTAAGGATAAATGGGGTTGGCTGATTGTTCACAGACCAACATACACCCCCTATAAACCCGGCGTAAAGCATCGTCCTAAAGGTACAACCAAAGGTAATTCGGAACGAAGTAACCCATGTATATGCTCTCAGGTATTGGTCGATAACTGAGTAGGTAGCCAGCCGCAAGCTGTATGTGGTCAGGATTGGGACAGAAGCGAAGGTCTAGGGTAATGCCTAGAATAGGCTGACAGTTCCACGATGTTACGGAATATAGAGTTGCCAGTAACAGGAAATGAAATCTGAAACGAGTGTAAAGACTACGGAAAGACTGGAATGGGGTGACATCAACTGGAAAAAGGTTGAACGTCGCTTATTCCGCCTGCAAAAACGAATCTATAAAGCCTCAAAGCGTGGTGATTTCAAAGCAGTTCGCTATCTCCAAAAGTTGTTATTAAAGTCCTGGTCAGCAAAGGTATTAGCGGTTAGATCGGTAACTCAAGATAATCAAGGTAAAAATACGGCGGGTGTGGACGGGGTAAAATCCCTATGCTCACAAGCACGAATCAACCTTGTCGGACAACTGACGCTAGGTGCTAAACCCAAGCCTACCCACAGAGTAGACTCGACAGAAACGGTCGTAAATGCTCCAAGTCGGAATGGAGAACAGACTATATTTTGTCGCGCGGGTCAAGGTTTGGTGAGACTAGCATTAGAACCGGAATGGGAAGCCAAATTTGAATCTAACTGTTATGGATTTAGACCAGGACGCTCATGCCATGATGCCATAAAAGCAATATCCAATCATCTGGAGTCAGAGCCTAAATGGGTGTTAGATACCCAGATCACTAAATGCTTGAGCGATCGCATTAATGGCGATCGCCTGTTGGATAAATTAGGAACATTCCCTAAATTACGCCGACAAATACGAGCATGGCTCAAATCCGGTGTAATGGATGGAAAACAGCTATTTCCGACCAAGGAAGGCACTCCCCCAGGAGGCTTAATCCAGCCATTACTGGCACATATTGCCCTCCACGGCATCGAAGAAGATATCCTAAAGATGGCTGATCAGCTATCTGGAAGAGAGCCAGTTAACCGCCATCAACTATGTTTAATTAGATACGCGGATAAGTTGGTTATACTTCACCAAGATGCTGCTGTAATCCATCACTCCCAACAGGTAATCAGGGAGTGGTTAAAGCCATGGGGTCTTGAATTAAAACCAGAACAAACGAGGATAGCCCATACTCTTGATGGGGAGGATGCGGGTTTCGACTTCCTCGGTTTCCATATTCAACAATACCGAGTCGGAAAATATCACTCTGGAAAGGATAGAAAGGGAAAATCTCTGGGTTTCAAGACTATCATCAAGCCATCCCGAAATGCAGTCACAGAACACTATAAGCTACTGGTGAGGGTAATTGATGCTCATCAAGCTGCCCCTCAAGCGGCACTAATCAGGAGATTGAATCGAATCATTCTCCGATGGAGTAACTATTACTCAACAGTAGTCTCTAAAGAAGTGTTGAATAAATTGGATTACCTGCTATTCGGAAAGCTGAGAAGATGGGCAAATCGCCGTCATCCCCATCAGAGCGAAAAATGGGTGGCTAACAAATACTGGCAGAGTATTGATAACAGAAATTGGGCTTTTGCTGTACGAGGACATGAGGAAATAGCCTTATTCAAACATTCCCAGATACATATATTTAGGTATGTTAAAGGAAAAGAGGCAGCCTCTGCTGAGGATGGCAATTTAAGCTATGGGAGTACAGCCAATTGTGGAAATTATCAGTGATTAGAGCTGAGGTGCTAATGACAGGAGCTGTAACATTGAGGAGCCGGATGAAGGGAAACTTTCACGTCCGGTTTTGAAGACGAGTTAGGATGGCGACATCTTGGCTTAGTTTAACTATCTTGCCTTGGGTACCGATTACTAAAACCCAAAGTGAACAGTTTATGCAATGGACTACTAAGGGGGCTTGGTTTGGGATTAGCTTTTTAGTGATTTTTTGGCTAACTATTCGGTTGGTTGGTCCGGCTTTGGGCTGGTGGACGGTTGATTAGCTAATTGGGGTAATTTGCACCCTTAGAATCAGTTAATCATCTTAACCTGTAGGGTTAATTGATAAATTAGCCTTACAGGTTCCCTGGCTAGGACTGCTCAAAAAGATTGAGTTTTGTTAAATTTAGTTATGTTTATCATAAGGATTTGTTTTAGCTATGGCAAAACTCGAATCACTATGCTAGATCTGAGAAGGCTATCTCTAAGCCTAATGCCATCAAGGATTTGGGAATAACGCGATCGCTTTGTTTTCAAGTTGTTTTCAGTTGATTCAGGCTCTGGTTGGACTGAAATATTCAACGGATCATGGTGAATTAGGTTAGTAGAAGTGATACTTTACCAACATCGAGATACCCAGTCCTGAGATTATGTTAAATTTTGAAGATAATCTAAAGATTGTGGTGACAGGAGAAAAACTATGTTTATCAGACTTGCGGAGCAACATCGAAAATTCGTTCAGGATTTGGTGATGAATCTCCAAGCCCTAGCTATTGTGCTGGAACGACGGGGCTACCTGGCTTCCTGCTATACTTGTGGGGGTCAAATGAACAGCGCCTCATTTATGGTCAGCCTGAGTGAAAATCATCTGATCCGGTTTTTGGTGTCGGATTATGGGATTACCTGGACGGAGATGCGCGACGATCGCGAATTGATGAAGTTGGAAGGCGCAGAGGCGATCGCTCAATTAGAGGAACTCGCGAGTCTGGTCAAGCATGATATACTCGGACCGGCGGCTGTACCCCAAAGCATTCATCAGGGATAAGGGATAATTACCAATCCAACCGGGTCTTAAAATGCTAATGTAAATATATAGGTGCGAGACGTTTAGGAGTCAAATAAGGCTGCAATGGCTGAAATAACCTCCTAGTGAGACTTTCACCCCTTGGTGGAATAAAAGGGACTCGTACCCTGACCATCCCATAACTGTTTATATGTCCTCAAAGCGAAAGCTAGGCAAGGGACTCAAGGTCAATCCCATAAAAGAAATCGAATATCCAATCCAAGTATACCACAAGGAGGAGTATTAAAACCACTTGGGCGATTATGGGAAAGAGTAACGGCGATAGCCACCCCCAATTTCAGGAATCACAACCCTGGGACTGAAGCGGGGAACGGAAGGCGTGAAGTAGAACCTACTACCAAAAGCGACCACTGCCAACCATCCATGACTAAGGAAATCTGAATGTTCCGACTTGAACCATCGTTATTACTAAGCAGCGAAATAGGTTGATACGCTGCGCCCAAAAGGGTAAGGGGAAAAGTAGGGTTTTCTACATAACACCTACACAGACTTTTAAAAGTACCCCGGTGGAAAGGACAAGTCTAAAGATGGAATGCCCATATAAACGGAACGTTTTAAGTCCTCCTGGACTCTGAATATCTGGTCGAGATATCAGTAGTGACAAATGTAAGCGCAAGTCCTAGAGGATGTGAGATGTGACCAAAAGCCAACGCCCAGTTGTAATGGCTGGGATATGCTGACAGGTTACGGTTTGATTGCAAGGTTAGAGTCTAGTGGGAGTTACTATGACGAAAGCGAGTTCAAAGAAAGGCTTTGAGAAATCAAAGCCAATCAAGACGTGCGTTTGTATGGAAGGCTATCCCATGGGCTAAGGTCCAACGGAAAGTTTTCAAGCTCCAAAAGAGGATATACCAAGCAGCTAAATCCGGGCAGGATGCAAAGGCTAGAAGGTGGCAACGTCTACTGGTGAAGTCATATTATGCTCGACTCTTAGCAGTGCGGCTGTAGGGGCGGGTTCCACGGTCAGCCATGCTTCCCAACAGTCAGCTTAATGAACCCGCCCCCCAAGCGGGTCAAGACCAAAAGACAGCCGGAGTCGATGGAGTGATAGTAATATCGCCTAAACAAAGGTTAAAACTAGCTGAGAGCATTAAGGGAAACCTCAAAGCAAAACCCTACATGGTGCGTTACCAGAAAGTTTTTCGTTTCTCTGCCAAGTCTCTCAATGTAACGCACCCTACACGGGTGTGGATTGCAAAACCTGGGAGGGATGAAAAACGCCCTCTAGGAATTCCCACAATCCAAGACAGAGCTAGGCAAGCCGTGGTTAAATCAGCGCTCGAACCTGAATGGGAATCGAGATTTGAAGGCACAAGCTATGGGTTCCGTCCCGGACGGTCAGCCCAAGACGCAATAGGCTGAATAAATTCAGCCATAAATCAAGGAAATTACTATGTTCTTGATGCAGGTGCGAGACGTTCGGGTATGAAATAGGGCTGAAATGCCCGAAATAACTACCCGGTGAGGATTCCAGCTCCGAATCTGGATATAAGGAGACCTCTCCTGAGCATCCTCATAACTGATTATATGTCCCGACGCTTAGGTAACTAAGCAAGGCAGGGAACTCAAGGTCATAAACGAACTGAGAAATCAGGGAGTAGAGAGTAACGGCGATAGCCACCCCCAGTTTTGGAAATCATAACTCCAGGATAGAAGCGGGGAACGGAAGGCGTAGGTCGGAACCTACCTCCTACTCGACCACTGCCAACCATCCATGATTAGGGAAACCGAATGTCCGGCTTGAATCATCGTTAATACGGAGTAGCGAAATAGGTTGAAACGCTGCGTTCAAAAGAACAAGGGGAAAAGTAGGGTATTTATGTCATCACCTACATAGACCTTTAAAAGTACCCCGGTTCTGAGGACAAATCTAAAGATGGAATGCCCGTCGAGACGGAACGTTTTAACCCCTCTAATGCTCTATTGCGAGTTGCACTCGTAGTAGTAGTGAAAAATTTAAGCGTATGCTTAGAGGGTGAAGGATGTGACCATAAGCCAATGCCCAACTGTAATGGTTGGGATATGCCCACAGGTCAGCAGGGTGTGGATATAGATACTGCGATTAGTAGGAGTATAATGGCGAGAGCGAGTTGAAAGACTACGCGCTGCATAAAGCTCAGAACATTGAAGTACGAAAGCGGGGGGTGGTAACTCTGTTCCTATAACAAAAAAGGGTATCCACATCAGGAGCCGTGTGCAGGGAAACTCGCCGGCACGGTTTTGAATGGGAGGTGATGGAGGTGACTTCATTATCGACCCCTACCAGAGCATGATGTTCAAGCTCTTTGGCAATCCCAAGCTGCTGCTAGTTCTCTAAGAATCGATGTGGTTTGGGGTAAGTTATTGTGGCAGGATATGACAGGTTTGGAGTCTGGGTGGGAACACCTATATGTTGAAACTAATAACATTCACCTTCATTCTGTGACCCAAGGACAAGGTGAATTAGTTGTTTTGTTACATGGTTTTCCTGAGTTTTGGTATGCTTGGCGTTACCAAATTCCGGCGCTTTCTCGTTATTTTAAAGTAGTTGTGCCTGATTTGCGGGGTTACAATGACTCAGATAAACCGGAAAGTGGTTATGATCTCGATACCCTCAGCCAAGATATCCGAGGGTTAATTCAGCGCTTGGGATATGCAAAAGCCCATATTGTGGGTCATGATTGTGGGGGTGCGATCGCCTGGAATTTAGCCCAAAAATTTCCAGAATCAGTTAACCGTTTAGCTATTTTAAACGCACCGCCTCCCCATAGGTTGGTTCAGGAACTTATGGGTAATTTTGATCAAATTCGTCGCAGTTGGTTGGTCTTAGCTTTTCAAGTTCCGGGGGTTCCTGAATGGCTAATTCAGCAAAATTTGAAAGAGTTTATCCGTGGTTTTCTGCGAGAACACGCTATCCGCAAGGGGGCTTTTAGTGCGGAGGAAACCGAAATTTATCAGGCGGCGTTAGAGAAGCCGGGAGTATTGCGATCGGCAATTAATTACTATCGTCAACTTCTGCAACCAGCCGGTTTATTTTCCAGTTGGATGCGTCCGCCCCAAATCAATGTACCCACATTGGTACTATGGGGAGAAGATGATTCATTTCTTAGCCAGAAACTGGTTGAGGGTTTAGATAAGTTAATTACCGCACCTTTTCGACTACAATTAGTTGCCGACTGTGGACACTGGATGCAGCAGGAAGTTCCGCAACTGGTTAACCGGGAATTATTGAGTTTTCTCAGGAACTAATGAACTCCTCCCCCTGATTATAGTTGGAGACAGGGGTGAGGAGTGCCAGACTCCACCAGGGGAGGCGATTACGTGCCTTTTTCCGCTGGTGAAAGGGGACTTGATTTAACTCAATGATTTATTCTTCATCAGTATTGTCGTCAACGTCTTCAAGATCATGATCATCTGTTTCGACATCATTATCATCGAGTTTAACAACGGAGGTGGCTGATACAACTGCACCCCCGGCTAAAGCGGCACGGACTTCATCATCAATCTTTTTGGTAAATTCTGGGTTTTCCTCCATATAGGTAATGGTGCGATCGCGTCCTTGACCGATGTTATCGTTGTTATAGCTATACCAGGAGCCCTTGCGTTTAATCACTCCCGTTTCTTCTGCGAGGTCAATCAAACAACCGATAGTTGAGATCCCCTGTCCAAAAATAATATCAAATTCAGCAATTCGGAAGGGTGGCGCGACCTTATTTTTAGCCACTTTAACTTTAGCGCGAATGCCATACTCGTCCGAGCCTTTTTTCAGAGTTTGGGTGCGGCGAATATCAAGACGGACCGAGGCGTAGAATTTAAGCGCATTCCCCCCCGTGGTAGTTTCTGGGTTGCCGTAGACAATACCAATTTTTTGGCGTAACTGATTCAGGAAAATGACCGTACAGCCCGATTTACCGATATTTCCGGTAATTTTCCGCAGGGCTTGACTCATTAACCGCGCCTGTAGTCCCATGTGAGAATCGCCCATATCCCCTTCAATTTCCGCGCGGGGAACTAAAGCAGCTACGGAGTCTACCACTACAATATCAACCGCCACCGATCGCACCAATTGATCTACTATTTCTAAAGCCATTTCCCCGGTGTCAGGTTGGGAAACTAGGAGGTTTTCAATATCTACTCCCAGCGCCGCTGCATAGGTAGGATCGAGGGCGTGTTCAGCGTCCACAAAAGCTGCTATTCCGCCAGTTTTTTGGATTTCCGCGATCGCATGGAGGGCTAGGGTAGTTTTACCGGAACTTTCGGGGCCATAAATTTCAATCACCCTTCCCCTGGGCAAACCACCACCTAGGGCCAAATCCAAGGTGAGTGCGCCACTGGAGATAGTTTCCACCTTCATGCGGGCGGAGTCTCCTAGGCGGACAATAGACCCCTTACCAAAATTCTTTTCGATTTGGTTAAGGACTGAATTTAGGGCTTTCTGCTTTTCGGAGGTCTCGGTTTTGCTGGCCATTAGCTTTGAATCCTGCTCAGAGTAAAAATTGGAAAAATTGGGGCTAAAAAATAGATCTATGTGATCATCTGACCCTCTACCCAACCCTCTGCTCCCGGCGACAAGCTCAGGGAAGGGGTAGAGGGATTTCCATTTTATGTTAGCAGATGGCTTGTTGCCTATTTTCTGGTTAATAGGCGATCGCCCATTGCTATAGGTTAGAAGTTGCGAATGATAGCTTCGGCGAATTCTGAACACTTGAGGGGTTCAGCCGGGGGTTCCATGAGTCGGGCCAGATCATAAGTTACCTCACGGTTAGAAATCGCCGCCCCCAGACCTTTTTTAATCAGGTCTGCTGCTTCTTGCCAGCCCATATATTCTAACATCATCACTCCCGATAGGATTAACGAACCGGGGTTAACGCGATCGAGTCCAGCGTGTTTAGGTGCTGTACCGTGGGTAGCTTCAAATACCGCGCAGGTGTCACCAATGTTCGCACCGGGTCCCATACCCAACCCTCCTACCATAGCGGCGGCTGCGTCCGATAGGTAGTCTCCGTTAAGGTTCATGGTAGCCAGGATAGAGTATTCGCTAGGACGGGTTTGGATTTGTTGGAAGATGCTGTCAGCGATGCGATCGTTGACCATAATTTTATCTTTCCATTTACCATTACCGTGACTTTCCCATAGCGCCTCCAGAACCCCCTTCACCTCATCGCAGATTTCTTGGCGTTTTTCTGGGGTCAGCGCATCAAAACCCGGTTCTACCTGGCGCGCGTTATCTTCCAGGGAGATGTCGGGTTTATGTTCTTTGTTGCCGAGGATCCATGATTCTCGTTCAGTGATACATTCTTCGCGAAACTCCGTAGTTGCTAGTTCATAACCCCAGTCTCGGAAAGCCCCCTCCGTGTATTTCATGATATTGCCCTTATGCACCAGAGTCACCATTTGCTTATTTTTGGGGAGGCGCAGGGCGTGTTTAATGGCGCGACGGACTAGCCGTTGGGAACCAGTTTTACTGATCGGTTTAATACCGATACCCGAGTCTAGGCGGATCTGTTTTTTGCCATGTTCCGGGGTAGCCGGAATTAGCTCATTGTTGAGGGTGTCGATGAGTTTTTGGGCGATTTCCGTACCCTCGCGCCATTCAATCCCTAAGTATATGTCTTCTGTGTTTTCCCGATAGATGATCACATCGAGTTGTTCCGGGTGTTTGTGGGGGGAGGGAGTACCAGGATAGTAGCGACAGGGACGGACGCAGGTATATAGGTCATTAATTTGCCGTAGCGCCACGTTCAGGGATCTGATGCCGCCGCCTATGGGGGTGGTTAGGGGGCCTTTGATAGCCACACCATATTCTCGGATTGCCGTCAGCGTGTCTTCCGGTAAATATTGATAAGTGCCGTATTGTTCGCAGGCTTCGTCCCCGGCGTAAATTTTAAACCAACTGATCTGGCGATCGCCGCCGTAGGCTTTGGCCACTGCTGCGTCAATCACTCGTTCTGTCGCTGGCCAGAGGTCTACACCCGTGCCGTCGCCCCGAATGAAGGGAATAATTGGGTTATCGGGAACAATGGGTTCTCCGTCAGAGAAGGTGATTTTCTCGCCTGTATCGGGGGGGGTAATTTTTTCGTACATGATCTCTGTTCTTACTATAAACCTTCAGGTTTCCCTTATTCTGTCATGATTTTTGCCTGCACTCCGCAGCGATCGCCACAGAAATTTATCTTTTCTTTAGAATTACCCCTTCCCAAAGCTAGGGAACATAAACTATGATTGAGGAAATTTCGGTGCTCTATGATGCAAAATCTGCATTCAGAATTATAACTTAAACAAATGCAATAAAAGTACAATTAGCGCTTCCAAAAATTTCACTTCAGAATTAGGGCGATCGGTGTATCATTTTTTCAGGTGGAGGTAGATCAAACCAAAAACATTGCCAAGCACAACTACCTTCATGCACACGAGAGCGGGCATTGAGAATAAACATCAAAATACAAATCTGGTTTCCGAACTTCAAGCTCAAACTTTCCATTGAGGATAACGCTTCTAGCTGAGTGTACATAATCTATATATCACCGGCTAAGTTCCGTGTAGGGGCTTGTTATTAAAGCCACAAGCGTTGGGGTTAAGGTTTTAGGTTACTTATTAATATTCCCCAGCCACTCCCAAAATAGTTGCCCGTAAATACTTCACTTCAAAACCACTAGAGGTTATCAATTATGGATAACGTAAGTACAGTCGATCGCAGTGATTATCAAAACGTTTCAATTCCCAGCCTAATCAATAAAAGGTTATCTGACCAAGAACAAGACTTCCCAGTAGCTAAAACCGGAAAATATGTCGAGCGTCCTCTACAGGGTGATCCTACCTATGAATTAGAAAGTCTGGGTTGAAGAAACCTAGGTCATGTTTATCACAACCTACCAGTTGCTATTCTGATTGAACACGCAGTAGCTAGGGGTGAAGGTGTATTAGCAGCCAATGGTTCCCTTTGCGTAAAAACCGGTAAATATACAGGTCGTTCTCCTCACGATAAATTCATTGTTCAAGAAGAGAATAATAAGGACGAAATCCATTGGAGAAAAATGAACGTCCCCATTGCCGAAGGCAACTTCGATCGCCTATTTCGGCGGGTACGTTCCTACGTCCAAGGTCGTGATTTATATATCTTTGATGGTTTTGTAGGAGCAGATACCAAGCGTCGTTTTGGTGTGCGGATCATCAACGAGCTGGCATCTCAAAACCTGTTGGTTCATCAACTGTTTATTCGTCCAACAGACGAAGAACTGCAAACCCACAATCCTGACTTTACTGTAATTGCAGTTCCTGGACTCCATGCTGATCCCGAAGATGATGGCATCAATAGTGAAGCCTTTATCGTACTTAACCTGTCGAAACGGCTAGTAATTATTGGTGGTTCCAAGTACGCCGGAGAAATCAAAAAATCAGTTTTCTCCCTAATGAATTACTTTATGACCAAAGCTGATGTGCTACCTATGCACTGTGCAGCTAATGTGGATGACGCTGGTAATACGGCGTTATTTTTTGGTCTATCAGGGACCGGAAAAACCACCCTTTCGGCTGACCCGGAACGCTATCTAATTGGGGATGACGAACACGGCTGGTCAGAAGATGGTATCTTCAACTTTGAAGGTGGTTGTTATGGGAAAACGATCGCCTTATATCGGGAAAATGAGCCGCAAATCTGGGATGCGATCCGGTTTGGTTCAATGATGGAAAATGTAGTGCTTGATCACTACACTCGCATTCCCGACTACAATGATGGTAGCTTAACAGAAAATACCCGGGTGGCTTATCCCATTGACTACATTCCCAATGCAGTTATTCCTAGTATTGGTAGTCATCCCAAAACCATTCTATTTTTGGCAGCAGATGCTTTCGGAGTTCTCCCCCCCATCTCCAAACTAACCCGCGAACAAGCGATGTATCACTTCATGTCTGGTTACACCAGCAAGGTGGCGGGAACTGAACGGGGAATTAAAGAACCGGAAGCGACTTTCTCCGCTGGGTTTGGTAAGTGTTTCCTACCCTTAGAAGCAGCCGTTTATGCCAATCTGCTAGGTAAACGCCTTGGGGATCACCCAGAAACCAATGTATATTTGGTGAACACTGGCTGGTCTGGTGGTGTTTACGGAGTTGGCAGTCGTGTTTCCATCAAATACACTCGCGCCTTGGTGTCGGCGGCGGTGAATGGAGACTTGGATAATGTGGAATTCCATGAGCATCCGATCTTCAAGATTTGGGTTCCTAATGCTGTACCAGGAGTTCCGACGGAAATTCTTGATCCGGTGAAAACCTGGTCTGACTCCCAAGAGTATGAAAAACAAGCGAAATACTTGGCTAAATTGTTTGTGGAAAACTTCAGCAAATATGTGAACGTACCAGAGGAAGTAACCGCCGCTGGTCCGGTTGTCGATTAATCAAGGGTTGGGGGATAATTCCCCCAATACCTGAAGAAGGTCTAAAATTAGGTCGCGGCGTTTTCGTCGCGATTTTGATTATACTAAACCCGATCGCAAAGCGACGACAGCGACCATTACCCGGTCATCAACGGCTAATTTATTCATAATCCCCCGAACATGGGTTTTAATGGTGTTAGGACTTAAATAAAGCGCCTCAGCAATTTCTGGGTTGCTTTTACCTTCCACCATAAGTTTGAGAACTTCTAACTCCCGGGGGGATAAAGTACCCAAGTTACTTTGAGGTAGGGGTGGCTTGAGGTGTTCCATAACCAAACGAGCAACTTGAGGATCTAGATAGGTTGCTCCCTCATAGGCTGCCTGTATTGCTACAATCAAACTATCAACACTTCCTCCCTTCACACAATAAGCATCAGCACCACTGGAAAGGGAAGCAAGTACCTCCGTTTCTGCTGTGTGGGAGGTGAGCATAACGACTCTGATTTCTGGTAAGATTTCTTTAATCTGTTTGGTGGCTGCAATACCATCAAGGCGAGGTAACCCGATATCCATAATCACAACATCAGGTTTTTTCTCCTTAGCGGCTTCGACACCTAAATAACCATCTTCAGCAATACCAACCAGGGTAATACCTGGACAGTCAGATAAGACTTGCTCTAACCCTAGTTGCATCATAGGATCGTCTTCAACAATTAGAACGCGCATTATTGTTCACGGGAATGTTATAATAGCAGGGTTGCCAATGGTCACAAATGACGGCGGAAACTATAGTCAATATATTAGCTATTGTGGTTAATAATCCCCCGTTACATAGAGATGCAAGAGGAGTCCTGTGGAACCAAATGTATCCAAAATCTCAACGGACTTTGAGAATTTGGACAAATTCCCCGGCTTCAATGCAGGTCTGACCGACTGGAAGCATAGCCAGGGCGTTGGTTTGGGCGAGGTTAATCAGGTTTCCAGAATTTTGGCTTCCTGGGGCGAGGATAAATTGGGTTTCGCCATTGACCGATCGCAGATTTCCCCAAAGGTAGGTTTCTCGCTTACCCCCCGATCGCAATTCCATTGGCGATCGCACCCGCCACCATTCTGGTCCCCAAAACTCAGAAGTGAGTCCGCTTCGTTTTCTCAAGGCTGGTTGGACAAACCGCCAGCAGGTGACTAAGGCTGACACCGGGTTTCCCGGTAAACCAAAATACAAACAATCGGGAAAAGTCGCGAAGGTGAGGGGTTTTCCGGGTTTGACGGCTACTGAGTTGAACAGAATTTCTCCCCCAAGGTCAGCCAGAATTTGACCAACATAATCATAATCCCCGACGGACACTCCCCCAGTTGATAATACTATATCAGCGCTGAGTAGGGCTTTGGCGATCGCTGTTTTGAGGGCTTCCGGTTCATCAGGAATAATCCCTAAAATAACCGGTTCTGCGCCCATTTGCATCACCCAACTCGCTAAAGCATACTGATTAGAGTCTACTAGCTTTCCTGGGGCTATGGGATGCTCTGGGGGGATTAATTCGTTCCCGGTTGATATCAATCCTACCTTGAGTTTAGCATAAACTGGGACCTGCACACATTTGGCCGCGGCTAAAACTGCGATTTCTGCAACTCCTAAGCTAATTCCCGCAGGGAGTAGAGGGTCTCCGGCGCGACTATAGGACCCCTGATGACGCACAAAGGCTCTCAGTTCCGGGGTGGTTAGGATTTTGATGCGATCGCCATCGGGTTGGGTATCTTCTTGGATTACAATTGTATCAGCCCCAGCAGGTAAACAGGCTCCTGTAAAAATGCGCGCCGCTTGTCCGGGGGCGATAGTTTTTTGGGGACAATATCCGGCGGGTATTTCTTCTATGACTGCCAAAGTTACAGGATTTTCGGCGCTACTTTGGGCGACATCAGCATAACGGACGGCATAACCATCCATGGCGGAGTTATCCCAGTGGGGAAAGTCTAATTCACTGGTAATCGGGGCGGCGAGAATGCGTCCGGTAGCCTCGGATAATTTGACCAGTTCTATATCTTGTTGGTGGGGTGGTCCTACTTGTTCTAGGATAATTGCCTCTGCGGCTTGGGCTGATAACATACAATCTCATTTCTGGGTTTTCGTCTCCATATTCTATAGCAGCTTTAGTCGCCTCTATGCTACAGTTGATCAGGTCCTACTCAGTGATGCGATCGCTATGGAAACTACGGGTTTGACAGCGGAACAACACCGCCAAAAAATGCAGCGCCGCAAGGAAATTCAAGACCAGCGGGTAGCTGAGAGACAGGTGGAAAAGGGTTTGATTATTGTCAATACTGGCAATGGGAAGGGTAAAACTACTGCCGCTTTGGGGATGGTTTTACGATCGCTTGGTCATGGCTATCGGGTGGCGATCGTCCAGTACATTAAGGGCGCATGGGAACCAGCAGAAAAGGCCGTTTTCAGTCTCTGGCCGGAACAATTACAGTTTCATGCTTTGGGGGAAGGTTTTACCTGGGAAACTCAAGACCGCGATCGCGATATCCAAAGGGTTAGTGAAGCCTGGAAACTTAGTCTATCTTTAATTGAAAATCCCGAGATTAAGTTGGTACTTTTAGATGAAATTAACATCGCCATTAAGTTGGGATATCTCACCGTAGAAACGGTTTTGGCGGGTTTGGAAAAGAAACCTCACGACTCCCATGTGATTTTGACCGGTCGTGGCGCTCCCCCTAGTTTGATAGAACGCGCGGATCTGGTTACCGAGATGACTTTGGTTAAGCATCCTTTCCGGGAACAAGGGGTTAAGGCTCAACCGGGTATCGAGTTTTAAGTTGTCTATAATCAGGGGAATTTCATGAGTCCTTTTCGAGTGGGAATTGCAGGTCCGGTCGGGTCGGGTAAGACCGCTTTACTTGATGCACTCTGTAAAGCTATGCGCGATCGCTTTCAAATGGCTGTGGTTACTAATGATATTTACACCCAAGAAGATGCTCAGTTTTTGATGCGATCGCAAGCCTTAGAAACTGATAGAATTATCGGTGTCGAAACCGGAGGCTGTCCCCATACCGCTATCCGCGAAGATGCTTCGATTAATCTTAGTGCTATTCAAGAGTTGGAGTCTACTTTCCCTAATTTGGATGTCGTGTTTTTAGAGAGTGGTGGCGATAATTTGGCGGCGACTTTTAGCCCGGAATTGGTCGATTTAACTATCTATGTTATTGATGTGGCGGCGGGTGATAAAATTCCCCGCAAAGGAGGACCCGGAATTACTAAGTCCGATTTATTGGTGATTAATAAAATTGACTTGGCTCCCTTTGTCGGCGCGGATTTAACCGTCATGGAAAGAGATGCTAAAAAGATGCGCGGAAATAAACCTTTTGTCTTTACTAACCTCAAGGAAAAGCAAGGATTAACTACTATCCTCGATTTTATTCAGTCTCATATCATTAACTGACCAAACCTTAATATCTATACCACATCACAGACACCTATAGGCGATCGCCTCCCCCCTATTATTGGCGCAAATAGTTAAGTTTTGCTAATACTTCCACCCAGATAATTTTGATGTTCCGAACGACATTAAGAATTAATAAGTTTTTATTGAAAATAGCTCGCAAAAGGTTGACGAAATAATAGGGGTTCTGGTATCCTAGAATAAATCGCACCCAAGGGGTTCCTGTGTCTACACGCAAAAAAAAGCGCTGAAACCCTCATTCTAGCGCCCATCAAAATATTTTCTGGCTAAAGAATATAATTCACGAATCACGAGTTTTGGGGAAGTAAGGGACGGCCAAAAATCGACCTCTTGACAAAAGCGACATTTTGTGCATAGCCCCAAACTGACCCACAATTGAAGTCGGTTAGCGAATAGAAGCGCGAATAGCAGGTTGAGGGAACATAGACTGGAAACTATACTGTCTTTGGGCGAGGGGTTCAGCGGCGTGGTCCCAGAGACTTTCATAGAAAAAGAAAGCGACACCGAATTGGCGATCGCGCGCGGCACGAACCTTAGACTGGATGAAATTGATAGGAACTGGTCTAGTTCTCAAACCGGTGAGAATACCAACCCCGGTAGAAATCTTGTTTTGTGCGGCTTTCATTTCCGGTCGGTTTAACTCAGCAATAAAAAAGTCCAATTCATCCCGATAAACCTGCACCACCAACTCATCAACAAGACCATCTCTAACCCAAGTAACCCAATCTTGTAAATGACCGTTATAGGCGATATGATAAGGATTCGGACTAACGGAAATAATGCTATGAGGTTTTTTGGCTTTAATAGCTTGGTGCAATTGTCTCATAAAAGCCGTGATTTTATGAGCACGCCAACGCACCCAAGCGGGGTCTTGGGGGTTACTAGGTGGGGTGCGATTAGTCTCTCTTTGATAAAGAGAAATGGTATAAGGGTCATATCCAAATGTACTAGGTAAACTGGTATGGTCGTCAAACTGTACGCCATCAATATCGTAGTCGGTAACCACCTCTACAATTAAATC
Source organism: Limnospira sp. PMC 1279.21 (assembly GCF_032349615.1). Classification (NCBI taxonomy): domain Bacteria; kingdom Bacillati; phylum Cyanobacteriota; class Cyanophyceae; order Oscillatoriales; family Sirenicapillariaceae; genus Limnospira; species Limnospira sp. PMC 1279.21. The sequence continues at coordinate 29,230 of NZ_JARPLU010000048.1, forward strand.
AGTCATAAACTTCTGGACTTGCGGGTGAAAGGGATTTAACCAAACGACTTCCCCAGCGGCGCTTATGGAAGTTTTAGTTCCGTCTCGCTGTTGAGTCAGCCAGTTGGGATGTTTTAAAGCCAACTCGGAACTAGGGGGAGCCATAAAACCGAACTCAAACCAGGGAAGCACTAACAAGTTATGACGATGAGCGCGTTCAATGATATCAGCCAGCATATCTTGTCCTTGGAAACCCCGGCGGACAAAAGGCTGAATTCCGGCTTCTTTAACTACAGAACTTTTATAGGTGACATAACCAGAGTTCCAAACCACTGGATAAATTGTGTTAAAATTGAATTGGGCGAGTTTGCTGACTGCTTCTTCGAGTCTCGGTTGATTCATTAACACATCTGTATCATTGGTGGTCATCCAAACGCCACGAATTTCGGTTTTGGGAATTTGGGGAATGGGTGGAGGTGCGATCGGCGGCTGAGGAACTGGTGGGGGTATATCAGGAACTGGTGGGGGTGTAATGGTTTCCTCGATAGCTGGTGCGGGAGGAGGTGTAATGGTTTCCTCGGTGGCTGGTGCGGGAGGAGGTGTAATGGTAGGCTGTGGTGGCTCTAGGGGTAGAGGTTCATCAAAAACTTCTGGGGGAAACAGGGGTAAGTCGGGGGAAGTCGGTGGTGTACGGAAAGCTGGGGGGAGTGCGATCGCTGGAATTTGTATGACAGCAATTAGGCTGACAAAAAATAAGGCAATGAGGAAACTGGCTTTTTTGACCAAGGTTGATTTCATAGTTGTAGTTAGGAGCATGATTTAATCTCCAATTAGGTTAACATTTTACGGCAATACGGTATAATACCAAGTATGGTGCGAGACCT
>NZ_JARPLU010000480.1:0-672 GCF_032349615.1 Limnospira sp. PMC 1279.21
TAACATTCTAGCAATCTCCTCGCGACTAGCTTGGGGTAGTTTATAGACTACAATAGTTTCGATTAAATCAATGATATCGCGTCTCAGGGGGGCTGGTGGGAGTATTTGTTGAGCTTGTTCAATCAGTTGTTGGGCTGATTCTATAGCTACAGACTCCGATGCGACTACTAACTTAATGATACCTACCCCTAAGCCGTTTTCGCCTTCCAACTCGTCTAGGTAAATGCGGGTCACTGCTTCTGAGTTGAGAATTTGGCTAAAGTGTTGAGACTTTTCGCGCTCTGTGTTACGGTTAGGGTAGATGACTACAACTCTCCAGGGGTAAGGGGGTTGATACTGTCGCAGATAGAGGAAAAGTTCCGCAAAAATCCGATAGTACAGGTCATCGTCGGGTTGAAATTGTACTTCCGTCAGATAAAAGGGTTGGCTAGGGTTGTCGGTACTGGGAAAGAATAACCCGTCTAAGCGAAAGGCGAGTTGTTTGACTTCTAGGTTGGTGAATTGATATTGATCAGCTTCTGTGAGAGGAAGGTTCAGCAGTTCAAAGAAGCTGCGCGGGTATTGTTGGAAGATGCGGTAAAATATGCTATCGGTTTTCACTGGCTTATGGCGAGATTGGTGATCGGAAATTCATTGAACCCTGGCCAATGGGTTGATATGACTCTAATAATG
>NZ_JARPLU010000481.1:0-666 GCF_032349615.1 Limnospira sp. PMC 1279.21
TGATGGCAGTGTGGTGGAAGCACCGCAGTTCTATCGCAAGTCTGAAAGGCGGTTGAACAAGGCCAATCGAGAGAAGTCCAGAAAGTACCGCAAGGGGGCAAAACCACAGTCCGGGAACTATCACAGGGCTAGGAACCGATACGCCCGGAAGCATTTAAGGGTAAGTAGGCAGCGTAATGAGTGGGCGAAGAGCATCGCCTACTGCGTCATCCAATCTAACGATTTGGTTGCCTACGTAGACGCGAAGCGGCGCGCCGAAGGCAGACTTGAATGTGAAAGGGTTAGTACGCAATCGGCATCTAGCCAAGTCGATTAGTGATGCAGGATGGTCAATATTTCGCTGTTGGTTGGAGTATTTTGGCAGGAAGTACGGGAAGGTAACGATTGCCGTTCCTCCCCAATATACGAGCCAGGATTGCTCAAGCTGCGGCCAACGAGTCAAGAAGGCACTCTCAGTCAGAACCCACCACTGTCCGCATTGCGGCTATGAGGCTGACCGAGATGTGAATGCGGCCATCAATATCCTGCGCCTGGGACTAACTACCGTGGGGCACACGGGAAGTTATACGCTTGGGGAGAGCGGGCCTCTGGCTGGGTTGGAAAAATCCTGCTCAGTTAAGTCCGGTTGATGAACCAAGAATCCCCGTCGCGTGACTCGCGGGGAGA
>NZ_JARPLU010000482.1:0-653 GCF_032349615.1 Limnospira sp. PMC 1279.21
GCGACCCTTCTGCAACACATCCCGATAAAACCGGGTATCCTCAAGCTTAACCTGGGTAATATCCAACATTTCCCGTATCTCCTCCAAGCTCAACTCTGGAAACTTACTCGCCATTATACTTTCTACCAAGTCCAACCGTCGCTGAAATACCTCCTCACTCGCCTCCACATTCAACAAATTACGAGCGCTTTCTGGGGTTTCCGACTCCGGCAATACCAACAACCGCAACAACGCCAAATTCGGACTCAAATCCGACCTAGGAATCAGATCTTCGAGATAAAGCCTTTCCACCAAATTATCCAATAGCAGGCGATAGGGAGTCTCCACCCCAAACCCCTGACCGCGACTGGAGAAAATCAATAGCCCCCGCCAAGGTCGGCTCACCTCATATTGTCTCAGATACATGAACACTTCCTGAAAAAAGCGACCATAGAATCCCCTATCCGCCTGCATTTGCGCTTCCACGAACACCAAGGGCAAATCTGGGTCATCCCCCACGGGGGTAAATAAGCCATCAATGCGCTGTTCCTGTTCTTTGACCACCGGAGCGCTATAATCAAATTGGCAGTCCATGGGAATGCCGGGAACCAACTCAGCAATCAGTTCCGGCTGCCATAGAAAAATGCGATAAAATAGTTTGTCAGTTTTCATCT
>NZ_JARPLU010000483.1:0-653 GCF_032349615.1 Limnospira sp. PMC 1279.21
GGGTGCTGTTTTATGTTGTTTTATTACACCCTTAATTACTTCTGTATGAGCTTTAACTGCTTTATTGCTGGGTTTGATGTGGGTTTTGAACCTTTTTTGACTTTTCCCAGATTTATATTTTCCTACCGGATATTGCCTAACATTGAATCCTCAAAAATCAAACCCAGGTTCCTCAGTCTTGCCGTTGTACTCAATGGGATTGAGTGTGTAGCAAATTCGAGTCTTTTCAGGTTTTATTTCTAGTCCAACAGGTTTTAGCCACTCGGAAATAGCAGTTTTGCACTGTTCAATGATTTCTAGTGATGGGGATATCACAACAAAGTCATCAGCGTATCTTATAACAGTAGCTTGTGCTCTGTTTGCTTTCTTGGGATACATTGTTTTTATGAGCCTAACCATGCCATCCAGTGCGATGTTGGCGAGTATTGGACTTATTACCCCTCCTTGAGGTGTCCCTGATTCTGTATCCTCAAATACACCGTTGTCTAGCACCCCAGCTTTGAGCCATTGTTTCAGGTCTTTCTTGAGGTTGCTTGGACAATGAATTTTGGACAGTAGGTAATCATGGTTTATTCGGTCAAAGCATTTAGCTATGTCCGGTAGGGGTCGAGAGGGAAGTCGCCTTCCCCCACTCCCATTCAAAACCGTGCTTG
>NZ_JARPLU010000484.1:0-652 GCF_032349615.1 Limnospira sp. PMC 1279.21
AAGTCGCCTTCACCCCCTCCCATTCAGAACCGTACATGAGACTTTCACCTCATACGGCTCCTAGTCTGACTGCTCCATTGTTAAGGAACAGCTCTGGCATTGTCAAGTGCCGTTTGATCATCGCGGGTGTGGCGGTGTAGTAGTTGAAGGTTTTTGTATTCATCCTTTCCGCCTTGGCTTCGAGGTACAATGTGGTCTACTTCAACTATATCTGATGGGGTAAAGTATTGCCCACACCAGGTACACTTGCCTTTTTGCTTTTTAAGTAGTTTTGCTACCCTATTTGGCGTGTCGATTGCTTGTCCTTTCCTGGTTGCCCAGTAAGTCCAGTTTCCGTCGTATGGTGTTGCTTCCGGGCGTATTAGGGTATGTCTGACAATTGGAGTCCAATTATGTTTCCATAATGTGAATCCATCTTTAGTCTGGAATAACCAAGATTCATGCCTTTCTTTCCCATTACTAAGTTTAACCGTTCCATGTCTGAAATAGTTTCCTAGCTTATCGTAACTTGCCTTTCTGCATCTTGATTCTGTCCATGCCCGCAACATTTGCCAAACTATGTGGTCTAGCTTTGTGAAGGTCTCTGTTGAGACTACCCCTGAATAGTAGTTTGACCATCCCCTTATGATTGGGTTTAGTCTGCTAATCAGGG
>NZ_JARPLU010000485.1:0-651 GCF_032349615.1 Limnospira sp. PMC 1279.21
TTTCAACCATGAAGTGAAAGTGCATTTCCTCAGTGAGGGTGCATGGTATCGCAACCAGTTAGGTGTTTCTGCTACAGGCGCTACCACCATATCAGACACTATTCTATTTGATGATATTGTCTGCCTAACTAGCAGTTGCTCAACTCATATCGGTTATCGAAATTCTGGCAACGACCCAACCGCTAATGCTTTACAAGCAGGTGATTTTGTCAGCTTGGGTACAGTTAACGGAGGAACTACCCTAGACTTTTTCCTAAATTCCGATGGTTATGGACGCAGCAACCCCACTCGTTTATATGTTGACTCCAGCCGGAACAGAAATGGATTCCAACAAGTGATGGCCTATGAACAATCTGGCTATCTGGTGTTAGCTTTTGAAGATATCGTCGGTGGTGGTGACAGAGACTATAATGACGTTGTGTTTGCCCTTGATATCGGCAAGAAAAATATGAATGCCATCAGAGGTGTGCAAGTTCCTGAACCTACTATGGTGTTAGGACTCCTAGCAGTTGGCGCGGCTTTCTCCCTTGTCAGTCGCAAAGGTGAACAAAAGTCTTAGGCGCGAATTTAACTCGGAAATATTGTCCATATCTCCTGTTATAGCATTAGTCAAGGTGGTTAGGACGCAGCTTTGAGAACGGAATCCATGGG
>NZ_JARPLU010000486.1:0-643 GCF_032349615.1 Limnospira sp. PMC 1279.21
TATTTGGTTGTTGGCTAAGGGGAAGACCACGGAGGAAGTCCAAGAAATTACGGGCTACAGTCGCATCTGGATTTATGAATTGGTAAAGAGATACAACCAATTGGGATTAAAAGGGCTGGGTGCGCGCCGAAAAGGAAATCCCGGACATCCACCGTTAATTGATGATGTGACTCAAGCTCAGTTATGGCAAGCCCTGCAAGGAACAGCGCCGGATGGGGGACTGTGGAACGGTCGCCAGGTGGCAGACTGGTTGACAGGAGTAACTGGACGAAAAATTAGCCGACAAAGGGGATGGGAGATTCTGCGACAAATGACATTTCGGCTTCGTGTACCGAGACCGGCTCACATCGAAAGTGACGAAGACGAGCAGCAAGCCTGGAAAAAAAAACTGGTAACGGAGTTAGAGGGACTTCGCCGGAGATACCCTGATGCACAGGTGCAATTGTGGAGCGAAGATGAACACCGTCTGGGACTCAAACCGGTGATGCGACGTATTTATGTAGCGGAAGATTGTCAACCACTCGCCCATATTAATTGGAAATTCGAGTGGTTATGGCTATATGGTTTTGTGAGACCGGAAACGGGAGAGACTTATTGGTGGATTATACCTTACGTCAATACAACTCTATTTAGTCGAGTGTTA
>NZ_JARPLU010000487.1:0-635 GCF_032349615.1 Limnospira sp. PMC 1279.21
CTCAAATAACGTCTCCCCTCTTGGTCAAACCAAGACAGGATTTCTCGGTCAATACCACCTAATGTAGCTTGACTTCTCCCAATTCCTAAACCGATTTCTGGTAGCCAGTAGGGTTCTCCCGTTTGTAACTGGTATTTACCATCAATTTGTCGATAAATCTCGAAGGGTTGATGGCGATCGCGCTGGTAATATTCTGGGTTATAAATAACGTAGTATAGTACCCCCAACTTTTCATAAATCGCCATTTTGGACTCATACTCATTTCCCGGAGTCCAGGAAACCACCTCTAACACCAACTGAGGAACCATTCCCCCTTCTTCCCAGACCACATAACTTTTCCGAGATTTATTACCTGGTCGGCGGCGGTTCACTCCCACCGTCAGAAAACCATCAGGAATTACTGGGACTCTGGGGTTATCCCCGCTGGTGTGATAAATTCCCATATCTACACCGAAATACCAATCATTGCGGTCTTTCCAGATAATTGCTAGAAGAAATAATAGGTAATTGGGGAGAAAGTTTTGGTCTTCGTTATCCACAGGAGTATCATCAGAGTCGGGAAGTTCATCACTGGTGGGTAGATTTTTATAAAGGTCAATAGAAACCATAGGTCTAAACCAGTAGAAGACAGTTTC
>NZ_JARPLU010000488.1:0-633 GCF_032349615.1 Limnospira sp. PMC 1279.21
GGCATTGCAGCCTTATTTGACTCCTAAACGTTTCGCACTATGTGGTCTAGTTTAATGAAGGTCTCTGATGAGACAACCCCTGAATAGTAGTTTGACCATCCCCTTATGATTGGGTTTAGTTTTCTAATCAGGGCTGATTGAGGTGCTGTTTTATGTTGTTTGATTACACCTTTAATCACTTCTGTGTGGGCTTTAACTGCTTTGTTGCTGGGTTTGATGTGGGTTTTGAAACCCAACATTTTATGTGGGGTCTTGTTAAATAGGAAGCCTCCTTTTCTTCTTCCCCTACTTTTTCCAGATTTATATTTTCCTACTGGATATTGCCTGATATTGAATCCTAGAAAATCAAATCCTGGTTCTTCTGTTTTGCCGTTATACTCAATGGGATTGAGTGTATGGCAAATTCGAGTCTTTTCGGGTTTAATTTCTAGTCCTACAGGTTTTAACCATTCGGAGATTGCAGTTTTGCACTGTTCAATGATTTCTAGTGATGGAGATATTACTACAAAATCATCAGCGTATCTGATTATTGTGGCTTGCACCACATTTTTCTTCTTAGGATACATTGTTTTTATGAGCCTAACCATCCCATCCAGTGCGATGTTGGCTAGGAGTGGACTTATTACCCCTCCT
>NZ_JARPLU010000489.1:0-626 GCF_032349615.1 Limnospira sp. PMC 1279.21
GCTTGTTGGTGTAACTCTACAGAAGTCAAAAAACGACGACCATCGGGATAATATAACTCTAAACCCGTGGGCGGAAATTCAAAGCGAATCTGGAGGCGAGGACTCACCCAACCAGACATTTCCTCAATCATTTTTAACTCACTCTCACCACGCCGCCATCCCGCCAAATCCAAACGCTCCGGGTCATATATATAATATTCTTCCACCCCATAACGCTCATAAAACTTAAATTTCCGGTTCATCTCCGCCAAACGATTCCCCGGTGAGAGAATTTCAAACACCACCTGGGGCGCTATATTATCTTCCTCCCACTGCCGATAGGAACCTCGATGACCTTTCGGCCTGCCTATGGCTACCATGGCATCGGGGGCTTGACGGGTTTTATTATCTCCTTCCACCGGATACCAGAGTAAATCTCCCGCCACGAACACATCAGGCCGATTGGCGAACAAAATTTCTAAGTTTTCTTTAATTACCACAATCCACTGGAATTGCTGGGTATTTTCTGCCATCGGCTGTCCGTCACTGTCTGGATAAATTACGGTTGGGGAAACTTGTTGAACCATAGTTATTTTCTCCGACTAGATGAGTCGGGCTAATCTCTGAAGCTGTTTTCTAGTATAGCC
>NZ_JARPLU010000049.1:0-29379 GCF_032349615.1 Limnospira sp. PMC 1279.21
TTCATTGTCGGGGTGGGTTCCGCCGTCAATTTTCTGCCCATGAGAAACCCGGTTTATTTGAGAAACCGGGTTTCTTGACCACGGCGATAATTATTCATTGTCGGGGCGCGCCTCCCACCCTTTACCATGAGAAACCCGGTTTCTTTGAGAAACCGGGTTTCTTGACCTCTGTGCCGTTCACCCGATAGGTGATCCCTCTGACTCACCCTACGAGGATGATAATTATTAATTATTAATTATTAATTATTAATTGTCGGGGTCGATTCGCATCAGGGGTTGTCCATATTCCACAGGTGCGCCATTAGCTACCAAAATTTCCATAACTTGACCAGAAACCTCAGCCTCAATTTCATTCATCAGCTTCATGGCTTCGATGATACAGACAGTTTGACCGTTAGTGACTCGATCGCCATTATCCACAAATGGCGGCTCATCAGGAGCCGGAGAACGGTAAAAAGTTCCCACCATGGGGGATGTTACCTCTACCCATTTAGCGTCAACCGGACTAGAGACCTTTCCTGTGGCGGCAGTAGTCTGGGTGCTGGTGGCGGTTGATTCTGATAAGCGATCGCCAGTAGAAACCGTCCCTGGAGGCGACACCAACTCCGCACTAGGAAACCCACCACTGAGGGCGACATCAACAGAAGATAGAGGGCGATCGATAGAACTGCCACCTTTGCGTACCATCAACTCAAAATCACTACTTTTGAGCGTCAGTTCGGAAATATTAGTTTTATCGATGTCAGCCAGCAGTTCTCGAAGCTGGTTGAGATCTAGTTGCACAGTTGGTATATCTCCCTAAAAATAACATTGTCGAAAATTATGGGCGATCGCCCATATCATGTTACCCAGAAATTTGGTTAACACTGGAAGCATTAATCGCGACCCTGATAACTATCGTTGCGGGTATCGATGCGAATACGCTCACCCACAGAAATAAACAGAGGAACCATCACAGTTGCGCCTGTTTGTAGGGTAGCTGGTTTCGTGCCACCCGTCGCGGTATCGCCTTTAACTCCTGGATCTGTTTCCGTCACTTCTAGGCTAACGGAGTTGGGAAGTTCCACCTCTAGCACTTGGTCATTCCAGTAGAGTACATTAACTTCCATACCTTCGATCAGGTATTTAACCCCATTACCAATCTGATCAGGAGTTAGGTGAGCTTCCTCGAAGGTGTCCATGTCCATGAACACATAATCATCACCATCTTTATAGGTATGTTGCATGGTCTTTTTCTCCAGGTTCGCCTGGGGAACTGTCTCCCCAGCCCGGAATGTCCGTTCCATGACGTTACCCGTCTGTGCGTTTTTTAGTTTGGTGCGGACAAAGGCGGAACCCTTTCCTGGCTTAACGTGGAGGAATTCTACCACCCGCCACACAGTTCCGTCTAATTCAATACTGACACCTGTGCGAAAGTCGTTACTCGAAATCATGGGAGCATCTTCACCTGGGCTGAACAATCGGCATTTATTTTACCCTAATCGGTGCTTTATGATGGGGTTCGGTGAGAGTTCTTAACAATTCTGCTAAAATCGGGGAAATTTCCCGCAAGTCCTGAAAACTCCCCCTAGCTATGCCAGATTTTGTCCTTGATGTCAAAAACCTACAGGTTCAGTTTAAATCTGACCAGAGAATCACGCGCGCGGTCGATCAGATTTCCTTTCAGGTCAAACCCGGACAGACCCTAGGAATTGTTGGGGAGTCCGGGTCAGGAAAATCTGTCACGTCTTTAGCAATTATGGGGTTGCTGTCCCCGGCTACATCTCAAGTGGGGGGAGAAATCTGGTTTCGGCCAGGAAACCCCCAGGCGGATGAAGCTGATCACAACAATGATAGCACAGAAGGAGCGATCGATTTACTACAACTGCCAGAATCTCAAAAGCAGCAATTTCGCGGCGGTGAAATCTCTATGATATTTCAGGAACCGATGAGTTCCCTCAACCCGGTTTATACGATTGGTTTTCAACTGATAGAAGCTATCCGACAGCATCAGGATATTACCCCCCGTGAAGGATTATGGAAAGCGACGAGTTTATTGCAGGAAGTCAAACTGTTACCTAGTGATGAGCAAATCCTCAAGCAACTACAGTTAGAAACTCCCCCGAATAATGATGATATTAATAACCCACCCTCACAGCGGGAGTGGCAAACTCGGATAAATGACCAAAAACGAGCATTTCTCGATCGCTATCCTCACGAACTCTCTGGGGGGCAACTGCAACGGGTAATGATTGCGATGGCTATTTCCTGCAATCCCACATTATTGATTGCTGATGAACCGACGACGGCTTTGGATGTGACAGTACAAGCGACTATTTTAGACCTGCTGCGAGAATTACGCGATCGCCGAGGAATGTCGATAATTTTCATTACCCACGATTTCGGAGTTATTGCCGAAATTGCCGATACAGTCGCGGTGATGTATCAGGGTAAAATCGTGGAATTAAACCCGATTCATCAACTGTTTAATAACCCCCAACATCCCTACACCAAGGGATTGCTGGCTTGTCGTCCCACATTGGAAACCCGACGGGGGGCAAAACTGCCCACGATTGCGGATTTTATGGAAGTTGTCAGCACGGAATCTGGCACAAAAATTAGAGGCATTGACTCTCAGGAAAACCTCGCTAATGAGACGCGGGAGACAGCCGAGAAGGTTCCCAGCAACCCGGATAATTCGCCGTTGTTATCGGTGCAAAATTTGCGAGTAGGATTTAAAATTCCTGGGGTGTTAGGAGGTACTCAAAGACTATTTATGGCAGTTGATGATGTGTCTTTTGATGTATTCCCCGGAGAAACATTAGGATTGGTGGGAGAGTCTGGCTGCGGGAAAAGTACCCTATCTAGGGCGATTTTACAACTGATTCTCCCCCATAGCGGTCGGGTGATTTTTGCTGGGGAAGATATTACAAATTATCAGCCTTCTGGTCCTTGGATTAATCGTTTAAAAGACTATCGCCAACGCCGGGAATTTCAGCAAAAAATGAAGTGGGTGCGGCGGGAGATGCAAATTGTGTTCCAAGACCCGTTTAGTTCCCTTGACCCCCGTTTAACCATTGGGGATGCGGTGATGGAACCCCTGTTAATTCACTCGGTCGGGAACTATAAACAAAGGCGCGATCGCACTGCTTATTTATTAGAAAGAGTCGGACTGAACCCGGATTTTATGAGACGCTATCCCCACGAGTTTTCGGGAGGACAAAGACAACGGATTTGTATTGCTAGGTCTCTGGCTTTAAACCCCAAATTTATCATCTGTGACGAGTCGGTGTCAGCTTTGGATGTTTCTGTACAAGCCCAGGTGTTAAACCTGCTGAGGGAGCTACAAAGGGAGTTTGAGCTAACATATATCTTTATCTCCCATGATTTGAGTGTGGTTAAATTTATGAGCGATCGCATTGTAGTCATGAACCAAGGCAAAATCGAGGAAATCGGAGACTCAGAGGAGATTTATCGCCATCCTCAACAGGAATATACCCGCCGACTAATCGCCTCTATTCCCACCGGAGATATCCAACGAGTTGCCAGTTAACTATCATCTTCGATAACTAACCCCAATAAATAGATTGAACCCGGAACTTTAGTCCTCAATGAAACTCATACTTTATAGTAAACCTGGCTGTCATTTGTGCGAAAACCTCCAGGAGAAACTGGAAGAAATTCAAGCAGATAGCAATAGTCCCTGTCAGTTTGACCTGGAAGTTAGGGACATCACCACCCGACCCGACTGGTATGCACTCTATCAATACGAAGTCCCAGTCCTGTATAAATGTGGCGATCGCAGCCTGACCGAAGAACCCATCCCCAGACCATCTCCCCGTATTTCCGCCTACCAGTTGGAACAAATCCTACAAAAATATTGGTAAAACATTAGATTAACAATAATCATCAAATTGGCAGAAGTTTGACCCGTGAAACTCAAAGATTTACTCAACCCCAACTTACTACCCCCAGAGTATCACCCCGCCTTAGACATGGAAATCACAGGCTTGGCGACTAACTCCCACGCCTGTAAGCCAGGGGATCTGTTTTTAGGAATGCCGGGAACAAGAGTTGATGGAGGGGATTTTTGGCCAAGTGCGATCGCCTCCGGTGCGGTAGCCGCCATAGTTTCCCAGTCCGCAGCCAGCAATACCCCACCAGAGACAGACTCTGATACCATTCCCTGTGTCATTCCCGCCGCCGACATGACCACAGCCTGCGCTGAGATAGCCACAGCATTTTATAACCATCCCGCCCAAACCCTCAAATTAGTGGGGGTGACCGGAACCAATGGCAAAACCACCACCACTCACCTGATCGAATTTCTCCTCAGCAACCTTGACCAACCTACAGCCTTACTGGGAACCCTTTACACCCGTTGGCCGGGGTTTCAAGAAGTCGCTGTTCATACTACCCCCTTTGCGGTGGAACTTCAACACCAATTAGCTGACGCAGTAGGTGCAGGCTGCCAGTTTGGGGTCATGGAAGTTAGCTCCCATGCTTTACACCAGGGCCGGGTTTTGGGGTGTCCGTTTCGGGTGGCAGTATTTACTAATTTGACTCAGGACCACCTAGACTATCATCCCACCATGGATGATTACTTTGAGGCGAAAGCGTTGCTATTTAGTGATGATTATCTCCAGGGTAAGGCGATTATTAATGCTGATGATGACTATGGTAAAAAGTTGATGGCACGGTTGGGGAGCGATCGCTTTTGGAGTTATAGCGTCAGTGACCCCAGCGCCGATATATGGGCAGATAGCCTCGTTTATCAACCCACAGGTATTAAGGGAGTTCTCCATACCCCCATGGGATCGGCTTCATTTTCCCTACCCTTAGTCGGTCAATATAACCTCTCTAACCTATTGGCAGCCCTGGGGGCGGGTTTAGCCCTCGGTTTGGATTTGTCGGCTATGGTGGACTCTCTACCAGCCTTTGGCGGCGTTCCTGGTCGCATGGAAAGGGTCCAGCTTTCCCCAGAGCAGGATATTACGGTCATTGTTGATTATGCCCATACTCCTGATAGTTTGGAAAATCTACTGAAAGCCTCCCGTCCGTTTATTCCCGGTCGGATGATTTGCGTGTTTGGGTGTGGGGGCGATCGCGATCGCACTAAACGCCCGAAAATGGGTAAAATTGCGGCAGATTTATCCGATTTAGCCGTAGTCACATCCGATAATCCCCGCACCGAAGATCCTGACCGCATTTTGCAAGATATTCTCGCGGGAATTCCGGCTGATGTTAAACCTATAGTAATTGGCGATCGGGCTAAAGCTATTCGCACCGCTATCGACGAGGCTCAACCCGGCGATGGTGTCTTAATTGCTGGGAAAGGTCACGAAGATTATCAAATTATTGGCACGGAAAAAGTGCATTTTGATGACCGCGAACAAGCGCGAGATGCCTTAACAAATAAGTATTCTTAACTTGATTTCTGGTGCGTCAGTCTTCCCCCCTCATATATTCATGATGATTCAGGATTTCTGACACACCCTACAAATTTCTGGTGCGTCAGTCTTCCCCCCTCATATATTCATGATGATTCAGGATTTCTGACGCTACCCTTTTCTGGTGGGTCAATTGCCATTAAAAACCAAACTTTTCAATCTGTTGTATGGCATAGTTTTCCGGTTCACTGGGGTCGAAAGTATCAAATTTTAAGGATTCATAGCGGAGGGTGATGGTAGGGGGTTGCTGACCTAACTGTTTAGCCATTTGGCGTGCGAGTCCAGTTAGAAAAATATTGGCGGCGATCGCTTCATGATTAAGGCTTCCCATGGGAGCATATCCCCAGCGTTCAAATTGTGAAGTAATCCAGTAGGAAAAACTTTTCCACGGGTAAGGGTCAAAATCAATGCGATCGGGAATATTCAGAGATTCACCTAAGCGGTTAACAAACTGTCCGGTCATTACCTGTCGCAGCACATCTTCCGACGCATCCAGATATTGTAACTGTGCTAGTCGCCGCGCTACGTCTGTGCGGTTCTGACTTTGGCTGGCATAATAGGAACCCTCAATGATTGCTTTATTTATAGCACGGAAGGTGTTAGGATAACGGTCGATCCATTCCTGAGAAGTAGTGAAAGAACAGCAGGGATGACCCGGCCACAGGTCTCTAGTTAAAAGATGAATAAAACCCAGACCTTGATTAATTGCTATTTGGTTAAAAGGTTCAGGAGCCACCATAGCATCAATTTCGCCACTTCTTAACCTGTTCAGCATATTGGGCGGCGGTGTAACCACTAATTCTACATCCCGATCTGGGTGAACTTTGCTATTAGCCAGATAATACCTGAGTAGGAGATTGTGCATTGAGTGATTGAAAGGAATAGCAATCCTAAATCCTTTAAAATCTTCGGCGGTTTTGACTTTTTCTCGATGTTTGATGGCTACCGTAATCGCACTACCATTGATGTTTTCAATACTAGCAAGTCTGATGGGAAATCGACGAGATTCTAACCCTAAACTAATGGCGATCGGCATGGGGGAGAGCATATGATAAGCGTCAAGTTCTCCGGCGATCGCACTCTCTCGGATTTGCTCCCAGCTATTCATTTTCACCAGTTCTACATCTAAACCATATTTTTCATAGAGGTTTAAAGATTCACAAATCAGAATAGGCGTAGCACAGGCGATCGGCAAAAAACCAATTCTTAGCTGAGTTTTTTCCAGCATAACACCCGACGAATTACCTTGAGAGTTGGGGTCTGGAGATGCCGCACAATTGCTGAGAACTCCCAAAGCTGATGTCCCTGCTAGTCCTAACAAAAACTGTCGCCGTCTGATGGAGTTTTTAGACAACATTCGGGGATGATTTAATCCCTTAGTTACCGCGTCGCTGAGATTGACCGATAAATCCTGACTGTCCGAATTTACATCATGAAATCGACCACATTTATAGCACATTTGCGGGATTCTGTCAAGGTATTTGCTGAATTTATTAGGAGTTTTCATGATAGATTTACTCTAAATTTTACCGTAAATTAATCAGAGATTCATTGAGTCGTTGAGTATTGGTTCTTAACAAGGCAATACTCTCCGCATTTTCACGAGCAACCTGATTAAGACTATTCATGGCTTCGCTGACCTGCTGTAGAGCCAGTAATTGCTGTTCTGCGGTTCTCGCAATAGTTTGATTATTGAGATACACCTGATGAAATGCTTGGGATACACCCGCAAAAGAACTAGACATATTGTGAGCAGATTTCACACTTTCACTAACGCTTAATTTGCCTGATTCGGTGACTTTTACCGTGGTGTTAATAGCATTTTGAATATCCAAAACCAGGGTATTAATTTCTGCGGCTGACTGTTTACTGCGATCGGCTAATTTACGGATTTCCACCGCCACCACCCCAAAACCCAACCCCTGTTGTCCCGCGCGCACCGCTTCCACAGAAGCATTTAAGGCTAGTAAATTGGTTTGATAAGCTAGGTTACTCACTGACTGAGCAATATTATTAATCTGTAGGGATTTCTCACTTAATTCTAGGCTACGATTAGCGATCGCTTCTACTGTTTGTCGCAGTGTTTCCATTCTATCCAAAGTTTGTTGAACCGCCGCACTACCTTTTTCCGACAAAAGCAAAGCGCGATGAGCTTCATCAGTAGCAATTTTCGCCTGTTCTGTAGAGTTCTGGACTGCCGCATTTAACTCATCAATAGTCGTCGTAGTTTCATTAACTGAACTCGCCTGAACTCCTAAGCTGCGTTCCTGTTCCTCCAATGCGCTAGTAATTTCCTTAGAAGAGTTAGAAATTTGCGCCGTTTCGCGGTCAATAGTAGCCGAAATTCCCAAGCCAATAGTTAGGATAACTACCGCACCAATGGCTGTACTGCCAAATATTAAAATTGTCAGCCATCTTAATAGGTTAATTTGCCGATTTTGTTGGTCATTAAGTTGCTGTCGCTTGGTCGCCTCAAAACCTCTCACCAATTGTTCTAACTGTTCTGTAATGGCTTGATTTTCGGCTTGTTGTAAGACCTCAGTCACTTTTTCTGGTCTTCCTAATTGGACGTAGGAAATCAAACGGCGATCGAACTCATTAACCTGATCACCAATATTAATTATCCGATTTAATGTTTGGCGCTGTTCCGTTTCTTGAATTCTACTACGCAAATTTTCCGATTGTTCATAAAAGAGGGTATCCCATTCTTCGTACTCCTCCAACTCTCTCAAGTCTCTACCTAAAATATAGCCCCTAGCCGCCCGCTGCATTGCTACAATGCTAAATGCTAGATTATTAACCTCTTCAATTTCCCCATAAATTTTGTCCACATTTTTGATTTGTTGTTGGACAGGCTGAACACCGATAAAATAGACCAAGCCAGCAACTATTAAAAATAGGACTAAGGGAATCAGATAACCCCTAAAAATTCTTTGGCGCAGGCTACCTTGTTGGAAAGAAAATAGACTCCAAAGGCTTTTCAGCATGACTTAATTACCCCATTAATAAATAGATGAAATGCTTGGGGAGGGCTTCAGATGCCTTACTGTTAAGTTGATTAGTTATAGCTATTAACTAGGTTTAGTTGGTTTCAGTAGTAGTGATGCGACTAAAGCCGCCGTCCCTCCTATTAGTCCTAAAATTAACCAAACACCGAGGCGACGACCTTTTTGGAAGGCGATCGCCGCCGCTACCCCTCCAATCAAACAGTGGCCACTCAGCAACAAATAAAGATTGGGGTCAATGGGAAAATCTGACATAGAACTTGCCAATTACAAAGCCACCAGGGATATTTCGATTAAACTGGTCGCTATTATATAACACCTGTTGATATTTGGTGGATATGTCTTAATAAATCTAGGGTGATATAACCGCTATTCAAGGCTGTAGAGGCGATCGCTTCACAGGAAAGATCCGGTTCCCCCAAATGATTGATCACCAAGGCAGCACCCTCAAAATATTCGTTTTTTGTATAATTATTTACAGTAATAATCGTGGTTAACCCCACTCCTCGCGCCGCCAGTAACCCCTGTCGGGAGTCTTCGATCGCCAGACAATCCGATGCAGTCAAACCCAATTTTTCTAATGCATAATTATAGATATCTGGGGCGGGTTTTTTGTGGGGGACAATATCTCCAGCCGCAATTACTTCAAACCAATGGGGGTTTAAGGTTTCTTCCAAAAGTGCGATCGCATTAGGAAAGGCGCTGGTAGTAGCGATCGCCAATCTGACCCCCTCCCCCAGAGCCTCCGTGATTAATCGCTTCACCCCAGGACGCAGGGGAATATCTCCCTTGGCTAATAACTCCCGATAGTGGCGAGTTTTAGCTTGGTGAAGTTTCGCGATCCACTCATCCAAATTATTGGGGGGTTGACCATTAGGATGGTAGCGTTTGATATAATAATCTATACGCTCCTTACCCCCCGAAACCCTCAACAATTCCCCATATAATTCAATAGACCAATCCCAATCTAAACCCGCTTCAGCAAATGTTTGATTAAAGGCTAATCTGTGACCATCCCTTTCCGTTTCAGCGAGGGTCCCATCCACATCAAAAATGATTGCTTTTAGATGACTCATCAGTGCTAAATTTGCGGGTTGACAATTTTTTCAGGAATTTCTGGACAGCGATCGCTCACTTTCAGATCATAGCCCTGGTGTTTAAGTTCATCCACAAAATGAGTCGGATCAGCCTCCACTTCTCCACTGTTTTGGGTGTCCGCAGTCGGATTAGTCTGTTGTTGCTTTCGCAGATGTTTAAGTTTAGCTTTTCTGCCCATTTTTACTGAGTATCTATGTTAACTATGATTGGTCACTTTTCGATCCGGTAATTTTTTCGCGATCGCCTTCAAAAAACCTATCCAAATCAATCGCCTCATCCCCTTTATCTTCCCAAAGATTCAGCATTGATCCCAACTGTAGCCAAATCAATAAAGCCGTAGGAAAAACCACAATAGCCCCCCCCAAAGTAGCCAACCAGTAAATCGGAATAAACACCAGCAAACTGGAAGACACAGCCACAAACACACAAACCGACATAGCTACATAAGCCACCTTAGCGTTAGGAGTTTTATAGTTAATCCTATTTTTCCGGTCATCCTGTCGCCAAACTGCCACCTGATATTCTAGCATATCCTTAAAAATCAGACCCAAGATAATCGAGAATATCGTAGACGCAATCACCACAATATAAATAGGTTCAACCACCAAATTTTCCGAGTTCATAGTCTTATGCCAATTTCCCAAACAACAGCCAGACTGTAGTATAATATAAAACCCAACTTTTAGCAATTTAGCTTTTATTCAGGAGCGATCGCCGTTGAGGTTTCCGGTTGTGGTTGAGACACGAAAATATTACCCTGATCATCAATTTCCAAAGGAGTATCAGGAAAATCACTTTTAGTTAAACGTCGCATTAACCCCACAGTCCGCAAAGAATTATCCAGAGACGGAATCCCTTGGCCATCAAGATGAACCGGAATAATTCTACCCTCGACAAAATTACCCATGACATCAAGTTGAGTTTCCAAAACTAGAGAATATCCCAATTCCGCGCGAGTTGATAAAGTGCGATATCCCAAAAAATTACCCAAAGAATAAGCAATTAACTTACCATTATATAATTCCAAAGCCCTCGGCACATGGGGGCCATGTCCTAACACCAAATCCGCCCCAGCATCAATCATTGTGCGTGCAAATAATACCTTATTACCGCGATTTTCCCCATAAAAATATTCGGTTCTATTCTGAATGCGTAAAGCCCTAGTACCTTCCGCCCCCGCGTGTACAGAAACCACCACAATATCAGCATTTTCCGCCGCTTCCTTAATCAAGGCTTGCGACGCTTCCAAATCATTCATATTATTATGATAATTAAAATAACTAAAGCCGATAAATGCCACATTTACACCCCTCACCTCATGATAGACAATCTGACCTTTTTTGCCGACCGCCTTCATTCCCGCTTTTTCAATATTAGCGATCGTATCTTTAAAGCCAGTTTCAAAAAAATCAAACGAGTGATTATTCGCCACACTCAAAATATCAAATCCTGCCTCCCTTAAAAGTGCCGCATATTCCGGCGGTGTCCGAAACGCAAACACCATACCACGACCCACATTTTTAGCGCTATTAGGATAGTTAGTTAGGGTACTTTCAAAATTACCAAAGACTATATCAGCATCTTGTAAAGCTGGTTTAACCCCCGCAAATAATACCTGCTTGTTGGGATGTAATTTATTGTAAGGATAATTGCTTCCCGGAATAATATCACCCACCGATTTAATCGTAATCCGCATATCAGGGTCAATGGGATTCCGTAGTGATGAAATAGTCAACTCAGATATATTTCGGATCTGTTCAATAGTTGCCTTAGTCAGCAATGGATCAACTTCCATAGTGGGATTTTCAGAATTAGATCCAAATGAGAAATTAGGTAATTGGGGGAGTTGTTCCAGCACCGCTTGAGAAGCTGTCGCCAAAGTCGGTGGGATAGTCGCCAAAGATGCCGAAACTCTATCCCATTTAGCACCGACAATTAACCCAGACAAAGGCAAAATCGCCAGAGTCATATAACCCACTAAAGACAAAGATTTTGGTCGTCCAACTTTAACTCTCTGGGTTTTAGTAGTTGCCGAACTTGCCGAATTAGGCGCAATTTCCGAAGTAGCCATCTGAGATACTACTGGGGAAGCCGTCGCCACTTTTTTGGTTTTCTTCTTGGTTTTAGGTGGCGCAGAAGTCTGAGTTTTTTTCTGATTCTTAGGTGAAGGCGATCGCTTAGTTTTTTGAGGAGGTTTAGGGTCAGAAACCGGAGCATTTTTAGGGCTAACCTGGTTAACCACCACAGGCGGCGACTTTAGTACCAGAGTCTCAATCCAAGCTGGGTGCTGATCATCGCCTAATTGTGCCGCGATCGTAACACACCAGATAGATGGAGGCTCAAGACGCATTAATCCCTTGTGAATGACACGGACAGATGCAGCTTGGTCGGGAATTGTGGGGGACTCTAGGCTAATATAGAGATGATTATATTCCAGAGTGAGATGTGCTTGCACCTGTTTAGGTTTCAAGGCTTGGTTGAGTAAAATAGCGATCGCTTTTGGATCTCCCTGATAGGCAGACCTAAGAATTTCTTGCTGACTCACTGACAGATCTCCTCTCCTGACACCACTTACTTGTCAAACTCCCAGGCTGAATGGGAACTTTTAGGATATCTTATATCTTAATTGACACTCCCTCGTTAAATCAAAGATTATAACCGGGGATTCTTAATTCACCGACTTTTAACTAGAGCCAACAAAGTTAATTGTTGAACCCCCGCCAGATCGTCTCCACAAGCATTTTGAATCACGGACCATCTATGCTGGAGACATGGGGTAGGGTTGAAGTTTATATAATTGTGGCGATCGTCACCCTAGCTTTCAACCATCTAATCTGGTTTGAGTATTTCACTGTCTTATGACTCGCGCTTTGGCCTTTTCCGTCCTGAGCAAACCTGATCGACCGTGATCACAATGGCAGTAAAAACATGAAAGCGGTTGGGATATCAACGGCGCACCGGGAAGGCGACGTGAGACGGGTTAAGCCTGCGGTTGCTGTTTTACCGGAGAATCCCCCCTTTTCTAAACAGGGGAGTATGTCAAGATATGATGGCAACAAATTGATAGGGGGACGAAATTATGATTAATTTGACTCGGGTTTTGGCAATGGGGCTGATAGCAGGGTTAGTTTTACCGGGACTAACCGCCTCCGCATCGGAAATCCTATCTATTCGGTTACCAAGGTTGGTGGCTCAGGAGAACCCACAGGACCAGGCCAACCAATTATTTCAAGAAGCTATTTTCCTGACCAAACAGGGAACACCATCCGCATTGCGGGAGGCGATCGCTAAATTTAAAGAGGTGATGCCCTTATTAGACCAAATCGGGGATTCTTTTGCGATCGCTGCCACTATGACCGCTATAGGTTCCGCTTACTCGGAATTAGGAGAAAATCAACCCGCCCTGGATTATTTAAATCAAGCCCTGTCAATGTGGGATATAATCGATTCGCCAGAGGAACAAAGGCTACCCCCTGGGTTTGGTAAAGCTAACACTTTGCAAAGTATTGGTCAGGTTCACCTAAGCATGGAGGAAACTACCACAGCCTTAGATTATTACCAGCAAGCCCTATCTATCTTTGACGAAATAGGGGAACCTTATCGGAAAGTTAATATACTTAATGAGATCGGTGAGGTTTATGTAAACCTAGGGGAAATCTCTGGTGGTTTGGAGTATTACCAGCGGGCTTTATCGATTTCTCAATCCGTGGGATATCTATCAGGGGAAGCGCAAACCCTCAATAATATTGGTCTAGCCCACTTAGCTTTAGGGGACAGACAACAGGCCCTAGATTATTTAAATCAGGCCTTTTCCCTGTGGCAGTCTATGGGCGATCGCCAAAGAGAAGCCGAGACCCAGGAAAACATCGATAAATCAACAGGCATTGAATAACCGAGTAATAAGATATATTGGCCAGCTTTGGTTAACCACTAGGTTCAAGATACAATAGTTGCCATCAATCAAAATATACTTAGTGATCAGTTAGCGCCAGTCCAGAAGACTGTTTGGAGGAAAACACTTTGGCAGTTCAATATAGCTACGATAGTAGTGAAAATTTGTATCCTCGTCGGGTTCTAGTCACTGGGGGGGCGGGGTTCATTGGTTCAAATTTTGTCCACCACTGGTGCAATGCTTACCCAGAAGATCGTATCGTCGTTTTAGATGCCCTCACCTACGCCGGAAACCGCCAGAACCTAGCCACCTTAGAAGACCGGGAACAGTTTAAGTTTGTCGAAGGTAATATCTGCGATCGCACTTTAATTGACAAATTACTAGAAGAAGAGGCGATCGACACCATTGCCCACTTTGCCGCCGAGTCCCATGTCGATCGCTCAATTCTCGGTCCCGATGCCTTCATTCAAACCAACGTTGTCGGAACCCTAACCCTATTAGAAGCCTTTAGACACTATTGGAACCAGCACCAACAGCCTGATCATTACCGTTTTCTGCACGTCTCCACAGACGAAGTATATGGCAGTCTCGGCCCCGAAGATCCTCCCTTTACCGAAACCACCCCCTACACCCCCAACAGTCCCTATTCTGCCTCAAAAGCTGGTAGCGATCATCTAGTGCGCGCCTACTATCACACCTACAACCTACCCACCATCATCACCAATTGTTCCAATAATTACGGCCCCTATCACTATCCAGAAAAACTCATCCCCCTGATGTGTATTAATATCCTGTTGGGTAAACCCCTCCCCATATATGGAGATGGGCAAAATGTGCGAGACTGGCTATATGTACTAGACCACTGTCGCGCCCTCGATGTAGTCATTCACCGAGGTAAACCCGGAGAAACCTATAATATTGGAGGGAATAACGAGGTAACCAATTTAGACCTGGTGAAGATGCTGTGTCGGTTCATGGACGAACTAGCCTCCCACCACCTACCCGTCAAACCCTCCATGGATCTGATCACCTTTGTTAAAGATAGACCCGGCCACGATCGCCGTTATGCGATCAATTCCAGCAAGCTAAAAACCCAGTTAGGATGGGCTCCCCTAGTCACCGTAGAAGAAGGGTTACGGCAGACCGTTGGCTGGTATCTTACCCATCGCCATTGGTGGGAACCATTACTATCCGAAGAGTACCAAGCCTACTATCGACAGGTTTACGCCTAGTCCCACCATTGTTAACCCCCATCTATCTTAAACAAAAAACAGTTGATCAGTTTTCTGGAGTGGGCAGACTCCGGTAAAATAAAACCCGTTGACATTTAACTGTCTGTTTAACCTAAAGAAGAGGAGAACGATTTTGAAAAAGCTGCTGTCAGTTATTTTACTCTGTGTGGCTCTGTTGACCTTTGCACTGCCACGTCCCGCTTTGGCTGCAGATGCTGCCGCTGGCGCTTCTGTTTTTTCTGCTAACTGTGCAGCCTGCCACATGGGCGGACGCAATGTGATTGTTGCCAACAAAACCCTCAGCAAGTCTGATTTGGCTAAATATCTGAAAGGATTTGATGAGGATGCAGTGGCCTCCGTGGCTTACCAAGTCACTAATGGTAAAAACGCCATGCCTGCATTTAATGGCCGACTCTCTCCCAAGCAGATCGAAGACGTTGCTGCTTATGTTGTAGACCAAGCTGAAAAAGGCTGGTAAGTCCCTAGGTTAATCAGAAACCAACAGTTTAGACTACCTTTCCCCTAGGGGTGAGGCTTTCGGGCAAAGGGTCAGGTGTTCAACTCTTGACTTGTAGCCGGAAAGTTTCGCCCCTCTGTTTTCTATTCCCTAGCGATTTATCATAAAGTGTGTCAAGGTATGTGCAGAGCTTGAATCTTAACAATTGTTCGGTAACTGAATTTTAGTGCAATGTTTGTTCAATCCAAGTTAACCGCACGACAACAACAAATTCTCTGGGCAACTGTTCGCCACTATATCGCGACAGCAGAACCTGTTGGCTCAAAATCCTTAGCCCAAGAGTATAATCTTAATGTCAGTCCCGCTACTATCCGCAATGGTATGGGAGCCTTGGAAAAAGCCGGACTACTCTATCAACCTTATACTTCCGCCGGACGAGTACCTTCTGATTCTGGCTATAGGATTTATGTCGATCGCCTGATGACTCCCTCTGATACTCTGGCTAAGGAAGTCGCTAGACTCCTACGGGAACAGCTAAATTTTGATAGTTGTAGTTTGGAGGCTGTGCTACGAGGTGCAGCCCAAATTCTTTCTACCCTCAGTGGCTATATTTCCCTGATTACTATGCCACAAACCAAGACCGAAAGGCTCCAACATTTGCAACTGGTTCCTATGGGCTCAGGAAAAATTATGGTAGTTGTGGTGACTCATACCTATCAAACCCAGTCCATTTTGATGGAAATTGCCCCGGGAGTTGAGGATATCGGCGACGATACCGAAATATTAGAACAGGAATTACAGATTCTCTCTAATTTTCTCAATCACCAACTTAGGGGACTAGCTTTGGCTGAATTGTCAACTTTAGACTGGACTGAGATAGATCAAGACTTTCAGCAATATAGTAATTTTATCGAACAGTTGCTCAAGAGCTTAGGCGATCGCCACCAAACTCCAGAATATACTAGGATTCAGGTTAGCGGTGTTTCCGAAGTCCTACGACTGCCCGAATTTTCACAACTTCAGCAAGTCCAAACTATTCTACATCTGCTCGAAGATGAACAGGAACAACTCTGGCCCCTCATTTTTGCTACCCCAGAATCTTCCCAACAGGTAAACATCCGCATTGGTTCGGAAAATCCCCTCGAACCCATCCGCAGTTGCACCCTCATCTCGGCTCAATATCGCCAAAATTCCCAGCCTATTGGTAGTGTGGGTATATTGGGACCTACTCGCATGGTCTACGAAAATGCGATCGCTCTTGTGGAAGCGACCGCTAATTACCTGTCCGAAGCCCTTAGTTAAAACTCCTGTGCCGCTACATCCACCACTGATGCTTGAACATCAGTTGCTTCCCCAACTTCTGAGGTACTTTCATCAGCCTTGCGTTTCTTTATTTTTTCCAGAACCAAGGCAGAAACTTCTGTTACCAGCATCGTGGCAATAATACCATCATCTATCCATCCAATCACCGGAATAAAATCAGGCGCAATATCAATCGGCGATATCAGATAAATCAGAGTCCCACCAATTAGCAGCCAGCGATATTTCGCATGGCGCAAGGTTTGCCGATACCAGAGATAAAAGGACTGCACAATATTTTTCATGTCTGGGCCACACCATATCGAATCTGTTGATGATTCTAGCTTGACAAATTATCCCGCCCCATGAAAGTGTAGATTTGCCACCCCTAATGTAGGGGAGTTACCACCATTGAATTTCGGGAATTTTGGTGAATTCCGGTGAGCCGTTAGATTTGGGGGATGAGCCGGGGACTCTGGCCACAGGCTATAGGTGTGGATTGTTTATTTTTATTACTTATGATGGCAAAAAGTTATTTTTTGTTAAATCTTCTTTACTAAAGGCACGGATAGATTTTACAATAATAACACCTGTGGTGAGATTTTTAAGTCCCGGCATCCCCCCAAATGGGGCTGTAATTAGGGAACATCAAACGCTAGAATTAAGATTAGGGACTAAGTTGCCCGGGCAATTTTAGCATGAGGCAGCGGGTTAGTTCCATTTGATAAACAAGGTATTTAACTATGGTGGTTAACTCTTCTAGTTCAAATAGGAGGAACACAAGTAGACGAACCCGTAGCAATACAAGAAAGGATACAGATAATCAGCCTCAAAATCAAGTGACTCCAGCCGATGAAGCTGAAACAGAAGCGGCTGATAATGTACCTGAATCAGATACTCTCAAGGAGAAATTAGACGTGGCTAGTAAATCAAGTTCGACAGAAGGTAATTCAGCACCCACTCAAATTCAAGTATCGCCAGAACCGTCGGCGATCGTTAATCATCGTCCGGTGGGACACAACCAATTTGAAATAGCGGGAATGTTAACCGCCAAACGCCCTATTGGGAAGGCTGTTCATGCAGCTTCAGTAACTTTTATTCAATCGGAAAATCCTACTGGTTCTATGGCTAACCGTCCGGTTTCAGCCACTGAACTACAAATTTCTTCGATGGTGATGAACCGTCCCATTGCTTCTAATGACATTGATGATCCTGATCTATTGATGGGATATTTAGACTAAATCAATTGTTGGTTGCAAGTTTCAACTCTCAACTGATTGATGACTCCGAACCCACCTAACAGTAGTCGGGTGGGTATCTTGTGGTAATTATTGACTAGCCCTCAAATAATCGAGGCTACGATATGCGATCGCCTAAAATCCCCCCATAAATTGATTGTTAAATCCGTTGTCTAACCCCCACGAATAGTAGCACAGACTATCTGTAATAATCTAAATACCCCCATATAAATGAGGAGAGCAAACCGTGAAAATATTAGTAACTGGTGCGGCGGGATTTATTGGATTTCATCTGTGTCAACATCTATTGAAAAGGGGGGATACAGTCATTGGTATTGATAATCTCAATGATTATTATGCAGTATCTTTAAAAGAAGACCGCATCGCTCAACTTACCCCCTTAGAAAAATTTACGTTTTATAAACTAGATTTATACGATAAAGTCGGCATCAAAAAACTGTTTTCCGAACACCAATTTGAGGCAGTAGCCCACCTCGCCGCCCAAGCCGGAGTCCGTTACTCTCTGCAAAATCCCTACGCTTATATTGATAGTAATTTAGTGGGGTTTATCAATGTTTTAGAAGGCTGTCGCCATCATCAAATCCCACACTTGGTTTTTGCGTCTTCTAGTTCGGTTTATGGTTCCAATAAAACTGTACCTTTTTCGGTAGGTGATTATGTAGATTATCCAGTTAGTCTGTATGCTGCGACTAAGAAAGCTAATGAATTGATGGCTCATAGCTACAGTCACCTGTATAATATTCCCACGACGGGATTACGATTTTTTACGGTTTATGGTCCTTGGTATCGTCCTGATATGGCGATGTTTATTTTTACGAAAGCCATCTTAGCCGACCAAGCGATTCCGGTATTTAACTATGGTAATATGCAGCGAGATTTTACCTATGTTGATGATGTGGTGGAAGGGGTAATTAGGGTAATTGATAAGATTCCACAACCGGGAAGCAATCAAGCGGAAATTCAGGGAGTTAAAACTACGGCACCCTATCAAATTTATAATATCGGTAATAATAAGCCGGTGAATTTACTGTATTTGATTGAAGTCCTGGAAAATGTCTTAGGCAAAAAAGCCCAGAAAAATCTGCTTCCCATGCAGCCGGGAGATGTGCCGATTACCTATGCTAATGTAGATTCATTGATAGCAGATGTAGGATTTAAACCAAGTACACCCATAGAGGTGGGAGTAGAAAAATTTGTGGCTTGGTATAAATCCTATTATGGTGTTTAACCGGATGGGAGACAGGACTCGCCGTCACAGATATGGGGACGATATTATGATCGCATCTACCAACCACCTCGCCCCCCAAGGCTCAATTATCGATGATTAAGGCAAGCGCCCTAGCAGGTCAGGAAAAATCTGCCGGAGTATTTTCGGGTACAATCTGGCGATCGCGTAAAGTTTGAACACGGGTAAACTGGGAGAGGAAATATTGAGTTACCAGAGTAGGTTGTTCCGCCTGCATCAAAGATCGAACCACAGCCACCCTAGTCGCCCCAGCCATCAAAACATCATCAAAATTGTTCATATTAATGCCGCCGATCGCAAACCAGGGAACCGAAGCATGACGAGTCGCATGGCGTACATATTCCAAACCCGCCGCCTGCTTATCAGGCTTAGTGGGAGTAGCATAAACCGGACCGACCCCAATATAATCGGCCCCCTCAGCGATCGCCAATTTCATCTCTTCGGGATTAGTAGTTGATTTACCGACAATTTTTTGAGGACCCAAAAGCTGTTTAGCCACAGCAATAGGTAAATCCTGCTGTCCCAAATGTACCCCATCAGCATTAACAGCGATCGCAATATCCACCCGGTCATTAACCAAAAACAGGGCATTATAACGGTGGCAAAGCTGACAAAGCTGGCGGGCATTTTTCCAACGCTGATGATCATCAGTATCCTTATCGCGATACTGAACCACCTTTAATCCCCCTTGTAAAGCCGCCTCTACCACTGACATCAACCTTTCCGAGGGAGAAGTCACCAAATACAAATTCGCCCTTTGTAGCTTCTGATGTCGTCCGTAGGCGAGTAAATTACTTTCCAGGGTATAGACCCGGTAGCGCATCTGCTTAACCGCCGCCCCCATATTGGGATGGTAAACCTTACCATATTCCTCCAGGACTCGCAAAGCCTCCTCTACCCGGCAAAAATTGACCTGTATCACCTGTTCGAGACTTTCTCGGTTTTCCTCCGAGGGATGACTCAACTGAGTACCCACATCCGTGGTAGTATCCCGGGACATCCGCAACTCATTACTGTGCCACTGTGCCAGTTGCTGTCGCAAATTCTTGCACTCCGCAGCCATTTCCGAATTATCCAAGCCAAACCTAAACCATTCCTCAATAGTTCGGATACCCTCCCGCGCCCGGTCTAAGTTGGCATCTAAAATCCGATAAAGTGCTGGTTGTCCCAGTTTAGTCTTATGATTCAAATCGCCCATCGAAATCTCCTCACCAACTCCATCAAGCCAAATAATCAAGCCCAATCATGATCAACCACGGCGCAGGTTAATATATCAGATTTTCTTTAGCCGTGGGCGGAACCACCATTACGAAAATTAATCATATAAAAAAACCAGGTGTTGCCATAATAGGGGATACTGGACCAAAATAGATTAATTTTCCCAATTAATATTACAGTTTGTCGGAGTTTTGCCGTGAGTTCTAAATCCCCCCGCAACTGTCAATATCCTAAAAAGCAAACCTCACCCGAGGCTTTTTCATTGACAGACACCCAGCCCAACAGTTCCCTGAACTCACCCTCGTCAGCCTATGATGGGAACTTAACTAGCAGCGATCTGAAGCTGCTACCCCGCCCTCTCTTTCCCCTAGGTTCACCTAGGCCTAAAACAGCTTGGTTATCTCTAAAGCTGATTTTAATGATTATAGTCTCCAGTGTGGGATTAGTGGGAATCGCATCAGCCGCATTCGCTACCCCCTGTAGAGACGGGTGCAGAGAGCAACTATCGGAGACACCAGCCAACTATATACACCCGCCCCTACTACTGGCTCAAACACCTTCCGCCGCTCCCAATTCAGTCAATGTAATTTATGTGAGTTCATCTACGGGAAACGACTCTGGGGAAGGTACACAGGCTTCACCGCTGAGAAGCATAACCCAAGCCTTGAGAGTCGCCCCCCCGAATACGGCTATTTTATTAGCACCAGGAACCTATAGCGTCGAGACGGGAGAGGCGTTCCCCTTAATACTTAAACCTAATATTACAATTCAGGGTAATACCGAGAATAAGGGTCAGGATGTGGTTATTTATGGCGGGGGAGTGTTTAGCAGTCGGGTTTTTGCTAACCAGAATGTAGCTATTGTGGGAGCGAATGCAGCCCGGTTAAGTGGGGTAACTGTGACTAATCCTCACCCGCGCGGTTATGGTTTATGGATTGAATCTAGCTCGATGGTTGTATCTAATAATACCTTTACGGGCAATATTCATGATGGTATTTCTGTGGTGGGAACCAGTGCGCCTTTAGTTCAACAAAACAGTTTTGCTAATAATGGAGCGAATGGCATTACTGTCTATGGTTCATCTAAGCCGGAAATCCGCGATAATGATTTTGAAAACACTGGTTTTGGTATTAATATCGCCCAACAGTCAGAGCCGTTTGTCGTGGGTAATCGAATTGCCTATAATCGTGATGGCATAGTGATTCAATCGAGCGCTCGTCCGGTACTACGCAATAACTATATCGAACAAAATGAGCGTGATGGTATTGTGGTTATTGCTCAATCTTTGCCGGATTTGGGAACGCCAACGGAACCGGGAGAGAATGTGATCCGCAATAATGGCCGCTATGATGTGAACAATGGTACTAAGGGTTTAACGATTCTTGCCTACGGTAATGAGTTGGCTATGACTAAAAATGCTGGCTCTGTAGAGTTGGCGGGTAGTTACCAGAGTGGGGCTGGGCCTTCTGCGATCGCTAATCGCATTATGGGAAGTTCTACTGAGGAGGGTGGTCAAAATCATTCTTCGTCAATTTCCCCCATTAATCAAGCGGCTTCGTTACCTATTTATCTACCTGAGTCTAATGTGACTCCACTTTCAAACACCGCACCGCCTCCCATTCCTGTGGATGACTCGGAGGCGATTGTAATTCCGGTACCGCCGCCAGAACGTCCTCAGCAGGTGATATCTGCCCCTGTAGCAGCGGGTTCCCCACCTCCACCAGTGAGGCTCCAGACGGCGGCGGAAAACCCGTCTACCGGCTCGCTGTTGCTGTCTCTGGTGAGACGGGCTGTGACCAGTGCCTCTAATCCTGAAGAAAACTCCCAAACAGTTTATATCCCGGTACCACCACCCCAAAGACAATCTACGATTACATCCCCACCGCCACCAGCTTCGTCTGATATTCTCCGGGTTCCTGGTGGTAATATTCCTATTGGTACTGGGGGAGGACAACTACCAAGCCAAGTAACGGCAGGTCTTGCGCCTGCAACTACGGCGGGTATATTGGGGTTGCGATATAGAGTGGTGGTGAATGATACTAGCAGTCAAATTCTGCAAAGAGTGCGATCGCTGGTTCCCCAAGCCTTTACGACGGTGATTAATGGGCGATCGCTTATCCAAGCTGGAGCCTTCCGCAGCCAACACGAGGCGAATAGGTTATTACAACAATTGCGCCAACGGGGTGTTACTGCGACTATCGAACCGTTTAATTAACACGGATCGCCGGAATTCCCCACCGTCTTTTACTGTGGGGATGGATCGGTGATCACACGGGAGTTTGGTGGCTCTGTCTCTTTAGGGTGGAGGTGCGCCCAACTAATTCAATGGTTCCCACCTCAAGAAGTAGGCGGGGGCTATTGAAAATTTCACTTTTCACTGGTGGCAATATTCTTTAACGGCGGAATCAACTGTAGGGATAAACCCTCGCGGGCGATTAAACTATTAGGAAAGGCATCAGCCACGTTTTCACCTATTTGATCCATGAAATCATCGTTGTGTAGTGGGTCATGGTGAAAAATCACCAATTTTTGAACTCCCGCAGCCTGAGCGACCTTCACCGCTTCCTGCCAGGTAGAATGTCCCCAACCTACCTTACTAGACTTAGGCGAGTAATACTCCTCATCGGTATAGGTGGCATCATAAATCAGTACATTAGCATTGCGGGCTAACTTGAGTACATTTTCATCAAGACGATCTGGAAAATGCTCCGTATCGGTTACATAGGCGGTGCTGTAGCCTTTCCAACTGACGCGATATCCCACGGCTTCCCCCGGATGATTGAGTAAAGCCGTTTCAATGACTAGATCATCTTCGAGGTAAATTGACTCGCCTATAGTGAGATCAATAAAGTTAAGTTTAGCTCCCATTACCTGTAAAGGAACTGGGAAGTTAGGGTGAAGCATCTGGTCGTTGAGGCGCTGCTCAATTGTGGAACCATTAGGTGCGATCGCTCCATAAATGTTAAACGTATTGATGGGAACAAAGGCCGGAGCAAAAAAGGGGAAGCCCTGGATATGGTCCCAGTGAGAATGGGTAAAGAACATATGAGCGGTTACTGGCATTTCTGCTAATAATGCTTGTCCCAGGACCCGTAAGCCTGTCCCACCGTCAAAAATCAATCGTTGCGACCCCACCCGCATCTCAACACAGGGGGTGTTCCCACCATATCGAACTGTTGTCGTTCCCGGACAGGAAATACTTCCTCGAACGCCCCAAAAGTGAACCGTAAATTGGTGTTTTGTGCTGGACATGGGTTTTTTTGGAAGATTCAGCTAGGCGGTTTATGGTTTCTTTTGACTCAGCCTTGGTTGTGTAATCCGATTTTTGTGGCTAAGTTATCAAACCAAGCCAAGTACGCCAGGTCAGGAATTGCTAATGGTTTCCCACCCAACTGCCATCATCTTAGCAAAATTTGTAGCACCTTTTGCGATAGTTGCTCAGATTCCCCATAGTGCGATCGCCCCATATACCCAAAACCAGTTAAAATTCAACCTTGAGGTGATCCACAATTAACTGTGCATCAAAAGTGTAGAAGGTAATTTTAGATATATTCTTCGCCGTTACGGTTAATTCGGCGTTCGGTAATACAGACCCAATCGAATCACTAGGTTTATTAACCTTGATCTCATCTGTGGCCAGTAATTGGCCATTTTCATCAAAGGCTGACATCACCGTATGTCGAGAACTTGTCACCCTAGCCCAAACTTGGCGCACCGCGTGGGAAAATGTCACTTCTAGTGCGCCGCCCTTGGGTGCGCCCATGAGAACTGTTACCCCAGGTTCAATGCCAAATCGCGGATTAGAGGGTTGAAGGGCGATCGCATTATGAAATTTAATACCCCAATGCTGGAATTGCTCCTCTACTTTCTCAAATCCCTGTAATTTTTCCAATGCTAACCGAATGCGAGTCGAGGGCGACAACTGTGGCAATTTTTCATAGTCAGCAGACCCGGAAGATTTAGCCCTGTCCCTAGAACCCGGTGAGTCTGTACCCACGGGATGAACTACCAGTTCCGATGTTTTTTCTTTTCGCTTGCTAGAGTCTAATTTTCCGATGTGATTCTGCATTCGAGTCACTTCCTGAGCCACCATTGGGCTAAAATCCTCTACCATAGAAATGCTCATAACTAAATTCCTCGACAGCATTGAAATTGAGGGTTTTGTTACTGCTATAGCCGACAACCGGGGACTGTTCTATCTGTGTTGGTTAGATGCTAAATAAATACCCTTAGCCATGCTTTCAGGAACGACAAGCCCCAATCAGGAGATTTTGGAAAAAACATCATGGAATTAGGCCCATTGATTACCCGGTCACTGGACAGTTAAAGACAGTACACTGAGGGCTAAGAGCCGTGAGGGGTGTTACCCATCACTGAATTATAACAGTCAAAAGTCACTCTGGGATGAGGTAAAGTGCCAATTTACCCATTATCGCGATTTTATCCACTGTTATATAACCGGAATTTTCAGCAACCGGAATAGTCCAATTAAGGCAATTTAATGGGCATGATATATTCGCAAAAAACCAAAATTAAAGGAGTTTTAAAAATGTTTTATTCCCTTGGATTTACGCCAGATTCGATAGTTACGTCTCTAGGTAGAATGGTGTATTATACGGCTACCACAAGCCCCTGGATAAGCTCGGAAGACAAGGAAGCCGAAAAAAAGCCGTCTTTATTGTTTTTGCATGGTTTTGGGGGCGGTTCTTCTGCTTATGAATGGTCTAAAGTCTATCCAGCCTTTGCAGCCGATTATAAAATTCTGGCGCCAGATCTGATAGGTTGGGGACGTTCGGAACACCCGGCGCGTGATTATACCCCAGAGGATTATATAACTACGATCGCCGAATTCATAGAAGCCACCTGCGAGGAACCGATTATGGCGATCGCCTCCTCAGTAACCGCCGCCCTAACCGTGCGAGTAGCGATCGAAAAACCGGAATTATTCAAAGGGCTAATTCTCACAACCCCCTCCGGCTTATCGGACTTTGGGCAAAATTATATTAACAGTTTATTTGCTCAAATTGTCAAAACCCCAATTTTAGACCAAATTCTGTACGCCACCGCCGTAGCCAACCCCATCGGAATTCGCAGTTTTTTAGAGCAGCGTCAATTTGCGCGTCCCTCTCGAATTTATAACGAAATCGTCGAAGCCTATCTCGAATCCGCCCTAGAGCCTAACGCCGAATATGCAGCTTTATCATTTGTGCGAGGGGATTTATGCTTTGATTTATCGTTATATATACCCCAATTAACCACTCCCACCGCCATGATTTGGGGTGAAAAAAGCCAATTTACCAGTCCAGAGATGGGAGAAAGATTAGCCAATCTGAATCCCGTGGCCGTGCGAATTTTCCAAAAACTCGAGGACGTAGGACTAACGCCGCAGTTAGAATTACCCGGCGTAACCATTGGCGTAATTAGGAGTTTGCTCAAAGCCCTAGAAGTCGCATAAGCTAAAAAATTAGGTAACAGTTGCCAGAACTTGCTATGTCCAATTCCGACTACATCAACAATTTAAAGTGGCAGCCAGAAGCCACAGCCAAACTCAAGAATATTCCCTACTTCGTCCGAGGTCAAGCCAGACAGAGGATTGAGCAACTAGCCAGGGAAGCCGACCAGGAAGAGGTGACAGTGGAATTGGTAGAACAAGCACGCCTTGAGTTTGGTCAGTAGTAAAACCGCTGGTAGTATTTGCTCAAAATGACCCCACTAGCCTTTAAACTAGGGGTTGGCTTTTGATTGTTTTTTGAGGTTTATTGGTCCAAAAGTGAGAAAAATCATTATTGCCGGAAACTGGAAAATGTATAAAACCCAAGCAGAAGCCCAGGAGTTTCTGAAAGGGTTTGTGATGGAATTGGAGGACACCCCAGAAGATCGGGAAGTGGTTTTGTGTGTCCCCTTCACTGATTTGGGTGTGATGTCCAAAAGTTTGCATGGTTCACGGGTACGCCTAGGGGCGCAAAATGTTCACTGGGAAGATTCCGGGGCTTATACTGGAGAAATCTCACCCCCGATGCTAGTGGAAATTGGTGTGCGGTTTGTGGTCATAGGTCACAGTGAACGTCGCCAATATTTTGGCGAAACCAACGAAACAGTTAACCTGCGCCTGAAAGCGGCTCAAAACCACGGTCTAACTCCGATTTTGTGCGTGGGAGAAACTAAGGAACAGCGGGATGCGGGAGAGACGGAATCTCATATTTTTTCCCAATTAGAACAGGGTCTGGTAGATGTAGATCAGAATAACCTGGTAATCGCATACGAACCGATTTGGGCGATTGGAACCGGGGACACCTGCGAATCTGAGGAGGCTAATCGGGTAATTGGTCTCATCCGTAGCAAATTGAGTAATCCTAACGTGACGATTCAATATGGCGGTTCTGTGAAGCCGGATAATATTGATGAAATTATGGCACAGTCGGAAATTGACGGTGCTTTGGTCGGGGGGGCTAGTTTGCAGCCGGATAGTTTTAGCCGCATTGTCAATTATCGTTGATAGGTTGGCGATGATTAAACCAATCACGATTCGGGGTCATTCCTTTGATTGGGGAAGCCGTACTTATTTGATGGGGATTTTGAATGTAACGCCGGATAGCTTTAGTGATGGCGGGGCGTTCGATTCCCTAGATGCTGCCCTGGTCCGGGCGGGTGATATGGTTCGGGCGGGGGCGGATATTATTGATGTGGGAGGGGTGTCTACCCGTCCTGGGGCTGAGGTGGTGTCTCTGGAAACGGAACTTGAACGGGTGCTTCCAGTGGTGGCGGGTTTGCGACAACTGGGGGATATGGTGATATCTGTGGATACGACCCGGGCGACGGTTGCTGAGGCAGCAGTGGGCTGTGGGGCAGATATTATTAATGATATCTCTGGGGGGATATATGACCCGGATATGCTATCAGTGGTGGCTGATTTGGGGGTTCCAGTGGTGTTAATGCACCTACGGGGTACTCCCCAAACTATGCAAACTTTGACGGATTATGGGGATTTGATGGGGGAAATTAAAGGGTTTTTGGCGGAACGTCTGGCCGCGGGAATGGCGGCGGGAATTCCAGCAGAGTACATGATTGTTGACCCTGGGATTGGTTTTGCCAAAACATTAGAGCAAAATTTGCAGATTCTGCGAGAATTGCCCCTATTGAAGGATCTCGATTGTCCGCTATTGGTGGGACCCTCCCGTAAGAGTTTTATTGGTAAGATTCTTGACAAGCCTCATCCTCAAGGGCGTGTCTGGGGGACGGCGGCGGCTTGTGTGGCTGCGATCGCTAATTCTGCTGATATTCTCAGAATACATGATGTGCCACAACTGGTAGATGTGGCGCGGGTGGCAGATGCGATTTATCGTCCAGCCTAAAATGGGAAAGTGCGATCGCGCTATTTGATGGTTTCGGGTTTCCTGGGCGCGCCCCGTACTCGATGACCGAGGCAAACTTATCGAATTTTACGATCATGACCAGTGTGGCATCAATTTGGCAGTCTATTACTTTGCGGAATCTGAGGCTCTACCAGTGGCGGGGAGGAAGTCTACTCTATCGCATTAGTGGGAGTTTGCGATCGTGGCGACAGGGAAGCTGGTTCATGGAATGGGGAGAATTAATTGGAGCCCTGTTGGTGGCTGCGGTGTTTGGGTTAGCGCCTTTTGTTAATACCGCTTTGATTGGAGTTTTGCTGATCGCCTGTGGTGGCTTTTGGGTTCTGCTGACCCTTAGTGATGAACCCTCACAAGTGGCATTTACCCCTATTCACCTGTTGGTATTGTTGTATTGGGGAATTGCCACGATCGCTACATCCCTATCTCCCGTCAAACAGGCCGCCTTTAATGGTTGGGTGCGCTTGACTCTTTACTTAGTCCTATTTTTCCTGATGGCGCGGGTTTTCCGATCGCCTCGTTTGCGATCGCTTTTTATCGGCTTCTATCTGCATATTACCCTGATTGTCGGGGTTTATGGGATGCGGCAATGGTTTTTTGGTACTAAGGCTTTAGCTACTTGGGTGGACCCTACATCAGCCCAAGCTAATATCACCAGAATTTACAGTTACTTGGGTAATCCTAATTTACTCGCTGGCTATCTCATCCCAGCCGTCGGATTGAGTCTCGGGGCGATTTTGGTTTGGCGCGGCGTGATGCCGAAATTGTTGGCAATTACTATGGCTGTCGTCAATTCTGTGTGTTTGGTCCTAACCTTTAGCCGTGGGGGATGGCTGGGGTTTGTGGCGTTATTGTTTACTTTTGCCGTTTTGCTGCTGTACTGGATTAGCCAATATTTCCCACCTTTTTGGCAAAAATGGGCTGTTCCTATTGGTGTCGGTGGCTTGGCGGCGTTGCTGGTGTTAGCCATAGTCATTGTGCCACCAGTGCGCGATCGCGTCGCCACTATCTTTGCGGGACGTGGTGATAGTAGTAATAATTTCCGCATTAATGTTTGGGCGGCGGTCATAGAGATGATCCGCGATCGCCCTATATTGGGAATTGGACCTGGTAATAATGCTTTTAATCAGGTTTATCCGTTATATATGCGCCCCCGATACTCTGCTTTGAGTGCCTATTCTGTCATCTTAGAGGTTATCGTAGAAACTGGGTTTGTAGGGTTAACCGCCTTCTTGTGGTTGCTGACGGTGACTTTTAACCAAGGATGGCTACAACTTAAAAGGCTACGAGAGTGGGAAGATCCTAATGGTTTCTGGTTAATAGCTGCGATCGCCACTTTAGCCGGAATGTTAGCCCATGGTCTGTTTGATACAGTGTTGTATCGTCCCCAAGTTAATACTCTTTGGTGGTTAATGGTGGCACTGATTGCTAGTTACTATCTACCTAATAGCCAGGGTGTTAATTCAGATAGCAGCAGCAACTGATGATTTAGCCTGCGCTTGTGGGGGTTGACTTATATTCAGCCATTGTATATAGTTTTGTGAATGGGTAATACCCTGAGACAGGGCTACCCATTCATCTTCTGTCAGTGATGTTTCAAGGCGATCGGTCAATTCCAACCAAGCCCAGAGTACACAGTTATCTAAATCAGAAAACGATTTTTGATGCAGGTAATATCTACCCTGACGGCAAAGTTCAATCCGATATTCCTGAAAAACTCGATAAATTCTCAGTTGGTATTCCCACAAATGGAATGTTTCCATCAGTTCTAACATCGGTTAGTGATCCTGATACATTTACGCGACATTTATCCGGCTATTGCCGGACAATGCGACGATAGCACTATTACCCGTTAAGGTAACAGAGGCGGTATCCCC
>NZ_JARPLU010000490.1:0-623 GCF_032349615.1 Limnospira sp. PMC 1279.21
CAGGACGGCGACTCAAGTCGCCGTGTCGTCTTTCATCCCCGCGCTAAAGCGACGGGGCTTTCAGACTCCCGCACTATTGTCGTAAGTAAGTAGTAGTAGGGGTCGAGAGTAGAGTCGCCTCTACCCCCTCCCATACAAAACCGTGCGTGACAGTTTCCCATCACACGGCTCCTAATCTGACTGCTCCGTTGTTAAGGATACAGCTTTGGCGTTGTCTAACGCCGTTTTATCATCGTGACAGTGGCGGTGTAATAGTTGAAGATTCTTGTATTCATCCTTTCCACCTAGGCTTCGAGGTACAATGTGGTCTACTTCAATTAAATCCGATGGTGCGAAATACTGTCCGCACCAGGTACACCTACCCTTTTGCTTTTTGAGTAGTTTTGCTACCCTGTTTGGCGTTTCAATTGCTTGTCCTTTCCTGGTTGCCCAGTAAGTCCAATTTCCGTCGTATGGTGTTGCGTCAGGGCGTATTGGGGTGTGTCTAACATTTGGAGTCCAACTATGTTGCCATAATGTGAATCCATCCTTGGTCTTGAATAACCAGGATTCATGTCTCTCTTTCCCATTGCTAAGTTTAACCGTTCCTTTGTGGAAGTAGTTTCCTAGCTTTTCGTAACTTG
>NZ_JARPLU010000491.1:0-610 GCF_032349615.1 Limnospira sp. PMC 1279.21
GCAGCCTTATTTCACTCCTAAACGTCTCGCACTCTAGGTTTATACTGGCATTCAAATCTCTATCAATCTTCAGGCCACAGTTCGGACATTCAAAAGTCCGACGGACTAGGGGCATTTTTTGACGATAACCGCAATTAGAACAAAGTTGACTGGATGGATAAAATCTATCGGCAATAATCAACTTTGAACCATAACGTTCTGCCTTGTAACCTAGTTGACGACGGAACTCATAAAATGAAGCATCAGCGATAGAACCCGCCAAACCATGATTTTTCAGCATACCTGACACATTCAAATCTTCAATGACGACTTGGCTGTGGTTCTTAGCCAAGAAAGTAGTTATTTTATGAATCGTGTCCCGCCGAATGTTTGCTACTCTTTGATGTAGCTTTTGAACTTTTAAGAGACATTTGGCCCAATTTTTCGAGCCTTTGACTTTGCGACTTAAATGACGTTGTAATCGAGCTAGTTTTTTGGTCGTTGCTTTATAAGCCTTGGGATTAGAGAATTGGGTCCCATCGGAGCAAGTCGCCCAATTGTTAATTCCTAGGTCAACCCCGATTCTCTCTCGATATTTCGGTGTAATTTCTGGCGTGATTTCTACGAAAAC
>NZ_JARPLU010000492.1:0-605 GCF_032349615.1 Limnospira sp. PMC 1279.21
AGATTAGGGGTCGAGAGTGAAGTCACCTTCATCCCCTCCCATTCAGAACCGTGCATGAAAGTTTCCCTTCACACGGCTCCTAGTCTGATTGTTCCATTGTTAAGGATACAGCGTTGGCGTTGTCAAATGCCGTTTTATCATCATGACAGTGGCGGTGTAATAGCTGAAGGTTTTTATATTCGTCCTTTCCACCGTGGTTTCGAGGTATAATGTGGTCTACTTCAACTAAATCCGATGGTGCAAAATATTGCCCACACCAAGAACACCTGCCTTTTTGCTTTTTGAGTAGCTTTGCTACTCTATTTGGCGTGTCGATTGCTTGTCCTTTCCTGGTTGCCCAGTAAGTCCAATTTCCGTCATATGGTGTTGCGTCAGGGCGTATTAGGGTGTGTCTAACAATCTGTGTCCAATTATGTTTCCATAGTTGAAGTCCGTCCTTAGTCTTGAATAACCAGGATTCCTGTCTTTCTTTCCCATGGCTAAGTTTAACCGTTCCTTTATGGAAGTAGTTTCCTAGCTTTTCATAGCTTGCCTTTCCGCATCTTGAGATTGTCCATGCCCGCAACATTTGCCAGATTATATTGTCTAGCTTACTGAAAGTCTCC
>NZ_JARPLU010000493.1:0-604 GCF_032349615.1 Limnospira sp. PMC 1279.21
GGCGCCAGGTTTAGGAGCTGTCGGGATAGTTCTCAAGCCATCAAGTTTAACAATGCTAATTTCTCTTCAGGGAGTTGGTATCCAAGACTAACGAAAGGATTAACTTTCATGGTTTCCGAACCCATCCCTAAAACTTGCGGGCAAGGGACTCAGTTGGTGTTTACCAAAGGTCGATGGTTGGCGATTTTCCCTGAACCAGTTGCCGTTACCCCAACTGAAGCGAATGGCGTAATTGCATTAGACCCGGGTGTGCGAACTTTCATAACTGGGTTTGATGGCTCTCGGTTTCTGGAATTGGGCTCCGGGGATATTGGACGCATTACTAGGCTATGTCAACATTTGGATGATTTGATGAGCCGAATCGCCAAGGAACCCTGTCGTTCAAGAAGGCGACGGATGAGGCAAGCGGATCAACGAATGAGAACCAAAATCCGCAATCTAGTTGATGAAGCCCACAAACAAATTGCTCACTACTTGACTCACAACTACAGTATAATTTTTCTGCCGACCTTCGAGACTTCCAACATGGTTGCCAAGGTGAAGCGTCTAATCAAATCCAAGACTGCCCGCGCCATGCTGACATGGGCGCATTATCGATTCAAAC
>NZ_JARPLU010000494.1:0-594 GCF_032349615.1 Limnospira sp. PMC 1279.21
GACCATAACCTTACAAAGCTTTCCGGACAAAACTAAAACTCAATGACCGTCAAGCCACCTTGATGGCCAAACACGCGGGTTATGCTCGGTTCGTGTTTAATTGGGGATTACACTTATGGAGGTCAGCTTATGAAGAGGGACTCAAGCCTAATATCAACTCCATTAAAAAGGTTTTTACTCATTATGTGAAACCTCAATATCCTTGGATGTCCGAATTGTCTTCTAAAGTTGATCAATATGCCTTCATTAATCTAGGGGATGCCTTTAAGCGCTTCTTCAAGGGAATAAGCAGTTATCCTAAATTTAAGAAGAAAGGCCACCATGATAGCTTTACCCTTGACAATTCCGGAAAGCCATTCAAGTTGTCAGGAACTCGCCATAAGCTGCCTTTTGTGGGCTGGGTTTCTACATTTGAGGCTCTACCCGAAAGTTGGGTTAAGAAAGTCACTATAACGCGCCAAGCAGGTGACTGGTATATGAGCTTTTTCGTAGAAATCACACCAGAAATCACACCGAAATTCCGAGAGAGAATCGGGGTAGACCTAGGAATTAACAATTTGGCGACTTGCTCCGATGGGACCCAATTCTCTAATC
>NZ_JARPLU010000495.1:0-587 GCF_032349615.1 Limnospira sp. PMC 1279.21
TACACAGCAGCCAATCTGCAGCAGATGGAGACCACGGGGTGGCTATCACGGGTGCCGCTGACCCTAAAAGCGGCTCAAGAGCTGGTGCACAGCGATGTCACCCGACTGACTGAAGTCCCCTGCAACTCCAAGGATTACCGGATGTGGGAGATTGAGCAGACCTATGCCGGAGTGCGCCAGCGCTGGCGCCTCGTCGAAAGCCAAACCCGCAAAGCCAATGCCGACCTCTGGCAACCCGAATTAGAGAAGCTCGAACACCGCCTCAACCGCCAATTGAAAAAGCTGACCCAGCGGGTCTTTGCTTGCAAACCCGATGCCCTCGAGGCCTTGATGCAGTTTCAAGATGGACTCGAGGTGCATCAGCTCACTCAGGTCTCCCTGGAGACGGTGCGGGCCAAGCGACCCCCCGGTCGTCCCGCCAAATCCGCCGAACCCACCCCAGTTCAGGGCTATCGGCTCCAGGCCACGTTACAGCAGACCGCCACGGCGGAAGACCGCTTTAGCCGTCAGCGTAGTCGCTTTATTCTAGCCACCAATCAACTGGAGCAATCCCTCTGGCCGGCTCAGACCTGCTTGAGCGAATATAC
>NZ_JARPLU010000496.1:0-581 GCF_032349615.1 Limnospira sp. PMC 1279.21
TTTGTTTTCAGGGCGGTTTCACCAGGCTCTACAACTTTTGTCCTGTACTTAGGCCTGCTGGATGAGTTGTTTGCTGGCTTTCATGAGTACGTCAAAAGTCATGAGGCTCGACTAGAGCAACGACTTCAAGCAAATAGGGACTATCAATCTCAAATGAAAGAGCAAATGGAGAAAATCCGAAAGGAAGTCCTCCAGCAGGTGTCAGAGTAAATCAAGCGCCCCTCGTTCCAGCGGGGGGTGCTATTTATTTTCTGGCTCCCCGAACCTATTACCCTCATGTTATAGCACAAGACAGAACACTTAGGACGTATAATGGCAAGGATATCTACAGAAGACCCAACATGCCAGCTCCCTACAGTTACGACCTTAGACAAAAAGTTATCAATGCAATTGAACTATACAGTATGTCCAAAACCAAAGCCAGTCAATTTTTCCATGTCAGCAGGAATACTATCCATCTCTGGCTGCAAAGAAAAGAACACACCGGCGACTTCCTCCCTAAACTTAATCGCCCACCTGGTCATAGCCACAAAATTACCGACTGGCATAAATTCAAGGCTTTTGCCCAAGAGCATGGCCAC
>NZ_JARPLU010000497.1:0-574 GCF_032349615.1 Limnospira sp. PMC 1279.21
TAGTTCAATTGCATTAATAACTTTTTGTCTAAGGTCGTAACTGTAGGGGGCTGGCCTTTTGGGTCTTCTGTAGATATCCTTGCCATTATACGTCCTAACTTCTCTGTCTTGTGCTATAGATACTGCGATTATTAGGAGTATAATGGCGAGAGCGAGTTGAAAGACTACGTGTTGCATATAGCTCTGAACAAAGAAGGACAAAGCAGGGGGTAGTAACTCTGTGCCAATGACAAATAGGGTATCCACATCAGGAGCCGTGTGATGGGAAACTATCAAGCACGGTTTTGAATGGGAGTTGGGGAAGGCGACTTCCCTTTCGACCCCTACCCCTAGAGGGATAGAGATGTTGCAAGAAGCAAATGCCTTATGTAATAGTAAGGATAAGCAGACGTGCCACGGTGTAGATGTAAATCCTGTAATAAGTAGGAGTATTACGGCGAGAGCGAGTTGAAAGACTACGTGTTGCATATAGCTCTGAACAAAGAAGGACAAAGCAGGGGGTAGTAACTCTGTGCCAATGACAAATAGGGTATCCACATCAGGAGCCGTGTGATGGGAAACTATCAAGCACGGA
>NZ_JARPLU010000498.1:0-572 GCF_032349615.1 Limnospira sp. PMC 1279.21
CCAGGGAGAAACCGACCCTGAGAAATGGGGAGCGATCGCCTAATTTGTATACCCGAATTTGTTGGGTGTCGCTTCGCTTTACCCAACCTACGATTCTCCGATGCTCATCTGCTTCTCTGCGGGTGCGTGAAACCCAATCTTGAGCATCTTCTCCCATCATTGGATAAGGAGCCATCCCTTTTAAATCAGCCCATCGAGGCTTTGCTGTGACGACCTCCTCGGACTTTTTAAGCCCCTGTGCAATCTGCCTAATCAACTCTAACCGCTCTTCCGGGCTTAGTTGATCGACTTGCTGCAATAGTTGTTGTAGTAAAGGACTCATAAACCCAACCCCCGCCAATTTTCCTGCATCGCTGGCTCTAGTCTACCACTTTCGACTCCTCACTCCTTAGCTATAAGTTGGTTGGACCGAATGCAATGTAACCCAACATTTGACTGAATTTGTTGGGTGTCGCTTCGCTTTACCCAACCTACGACCTTGAGAAACGGGGAGCGATCGCCTAATTTGTATACCCGGATTTGTTGGGTGTCGCTTCGCTTTACCCAACCTACGACTAGAAACCCGGTTTCTT
>NZ_JARPLU010000499.1:0-568 GCF_032349615.1 Limnospira sp. PMC 1279.21
CTCCTAGATAATGCAATTGCTTGGTTGTAGCAATACCGACAAGCAGCCAGCCATTGGCGCCAGACTTGATTTAGCTCCGGGCTGGGGTAAATCCGGATCTTCTTTGACCTGAGTTTTGTATTTACTCCGTCCGTATAATCGGGAACTGAAGCAGTGGAGGATGGCGAGGATGTCCTCAACCATTTCTGGTTCTGGACTGAGACTTGTCTGGTTGAGAACCATGAGTGAACACCTGTTTTGCTCACAGAGCCATCGAAACAAGTCAAATCCCCATATTGCCAATCAGTCTTTGTGGGCAACGACAACCATGCCGACATCTCCTGACAAATGATGTCCCAGTAAGGCCAGCATTTTCTTTCCCTTGAAGTCGAGCCCGCCTCCGATTTCTGAGACGACTTCTGCTTCGGGGTAGAGGTTGGACAATGCGGCCACCTGTCGGTTGAGGTCGGACTGCTGGGCGCGGCTACTAACTCTGGCATAGATAACGACTTTGCGTTTGTCACTGCCTGATTTGGCAGTATATGACTCAACGTTATATCGTCGTTGCCCAGCGGGGGTTCTGATGGTT
>NZ_JARPLU010000005.1:0-17129 GCF_032349615.1 Limnospira sp. PMC 1279.21
GGGTTTATTAATATCCTGGTGGGGTGAGAGAATTAACAGCAGAACCCGCCCCTACAATTATTAATTATTAATTATTAATTATTAATTATTTATGTTGTATGATGGAAGTACAGAGTTTACAAAAGTTCACAATATGACCGCAACCCAACCGTCTGTTACTGTCCGTAGTTGTTTGGAACCTCTCGATTGGACCTGGAAAAGTCACCAAATCCGCTATACAGTCCAGGGAACAGGCCAACCCCTGATTTTAGTCCATGGGTTTGGGGCTTCTATTGGTCATTGGCGACAAAATATCCCCGTTTTAGCCGCTGGAGGATATCGGGTCTTTGCCTTAGATTTATTGGGTTTTGGGGCTTCTGGGAAACCAGCCGTTGATTATAGTTTGGACCTATGGGAAGAATTGCTGCGGGATTTCTGGAGTGAACAAGTGGGAGAACCTGCTGTTTTTGTCGGTAACTCCATTGGGGCGCTGCTGAGTTTAATGATGGCGGTAAATTACCCGGATATTTGCCGGGGGGCAGTCCTGTTAAACTGCGCGGGAGGCTTGAATCATCGCCCGGAAGAGTTGAATTTTCCCCTACGGGTGGTCATGGGAACATTTACTAAGCTAGTCGCTTCCCCGGCTATTGGGCCGTTTGTGTTTAACCAAGTCCGCCAAAAACACCGCATCCGCAACACCCTCCGCCAAGTCTACGGAAACCGAGACGCAATCACAGATGAGTTGGTGGATTTACTCTATCAACCCTCTAATGATGTGGGCGCACAACAGGTTTTTGCTTCCATTTTAACCGCCCCGGCTGGCCCTCGCCCTTCGGAACTTTTGCCGAAATTACAGCGTCCTTTATTAGTAATCTGGGGGGAAAATGACCCCTGGACTCCGATTAAGGGTGCTGATATTTATCGGGATTTAGCGACAACTGGTGCATCGGTTGAGTTTGTTTCTATTCCCGAAACTGGCCACTGTCCCCACGATGAACGGCCAACTGTGGTTAATCCTCTGATTCTTAATTGGTTGGACAACCTGGGTGGGTCGCTTTAGGGTCAGAATTTATCGAAGGTGGGGACTGACCCCCCCTATTCGCTGCTGAATGGGTCTAAGCAAACATCCATTGCTAACGGTGTGGGGAACTATAAAAATTACCTATTTGGCAAGGGTTTTGGGCATTCATCAAAATTTTTTTTGATAAAAGTGTTGACAAAACTATGGGGGTTGGCTAGAGTTACAATCGTGTGAGGAGCGAACCAGTTGGGACACCGAGACGAAACACGGCCAGTCGTCGGTGTCCTTTCTGAAAAAAGAATAGTAATGTCTGCTAAATATGCTTCATTCTTATGTGGTGTGTGAGTGAAATGGGGCGATCGCTTTAATGGTCGCTCCCATAATCTCCGCTTTTAATTAAGAGTGCCATATATGGGCTTTGTCTGATGAAATTTTGATTGCAGATATGTGTCTGGCTGCTTAGATTTGAGTAAAAAGGATATAGAATTGTGGTTGTGATGGTAAACTGCCATGTGAGAGTTGGTATTTGCACCTAGTAAATATTCGGGTGAAATTGTGAGCGGTAGTTGAATGTCTGAGTATTTTGCGACGGTGGCTCATGGGTTGGAATCGGTGGCGGCTAATGAGTTGGAAAGTTTGGGCGCGAGACAGGTAAAGCCGGACTTTGCGGGGGTGAGTTTTAGTGGCGATCGCCACTTGCTTTATAAGGTGAATCTATGGTCGAGAACTATTTTTAGGGTTTTGGTTCCCATAGCGAAATTTCCCTGTCCGAATGGCGATCGCCTTTATAAGGAAGTCCAGAAAATAGACTGGGAAGAATATATTAAACCCCATCAGACTTTATCGGTTCACTGTACGGGTAAAAATAGACAGTTAAATCATACCCATTTTACGGCTTTACAGGTGAAAAATGCGATCGTTGACCAACAGCGAGACAAGTTTAGTCAGCGGTCAACGGTGGATATTTTGGATG
Source organism: Limnospira sp. PMC 1279.21 (assembly GCF_032349615.1). NCBI lineage: Bacteria > Bacillati > Cyanobacteriota > Cyanophyceae > Oscillatoriales > Sirenicapillariaceae > Limnospira > Limnospira sp. PMC 1279.21. Next base: position 1,974 of record NZ_JARPLU010000005.1, read on the forward strand.
CTGATCTACACATAAATCTGCATATTAACGGTAATCATGGCATCCTCAGCCTAGATAGTTCTGGTCCTAGTCTACATCGGCGGGGATATCGTCCGGCGGTGGGAAAAGCACCCCTTAAAGAAAGTCTGGCCGCGGGGTTATTGGACTTAGCACAATGGCAAGGCGATCGCCCGTTTTTAGACCCTTTGTGCGGTTCTGGTACTCTCCCCCTAGAAGCGACTTTAAAAGCCCTCAACGTCGCGCCAGGGCTATTTCGTGAAACATTTGCTTTGATGAAGTGGTCGGATTTTGATGAGTCTCTGTGGAAGCAGTTGGTCCGGGAGGCCCAAGCTAGTTGTCGGGAAGATTTGAAGATCTCTATCGGGGGATGCGATCGCGATTCAGAAGCGATCGCCCAAGCCAATTATAATGCCAAAAAGTGCGGCGTAGATAGTCATATTAGCTTATGGGAGGCATACCTATCAGAGGTGGAACCCACCGGGGATAATGGTTTAATTGTCTGCAACCCTCCCTATGGGGAACGTTTAGGAAATGTGGAGGAGTTGGGAGACTTATATCAGCAACTTGGGGATATTCTCAAACAACGCTTTAAGGGGTGGACGGCGTTTATCTTTACCGGAAACAAAGCCCTATCAAAGCGCATTGGATTAAGAACTTCCCAACGTATACCCCTATACAATGGGGCCCTACCCTGCACTTTACTCAAGTATGAGTTATACTAACAGCCCCCAAAGGTCAAGAAACCCGGTTTCTCAACACGGTGGGGCGAGTTTATTCATTAAGTCGTGGGGATGGAGAATTGACAACAGAACCCGCCCCTACCATTATTAATTATTAATTGACTGGAATTTCAATGATAAATTCTGCTTTAACTTTGAGAAGAATGGGATGATTTAATATATCTCCCTGTTGTTCTACCACCAGTTCAATGGTACGGACTTGATCAATACCACCGGGAGCAGTTCCCCCACTCAGAGTTTGCAGAACTCCTATTTTTATAGGTTCTCCTGGGTTAATGGTAACGCAAGCGATCGCATCTGTGCATTCAAAAGGTGTCTCCTGAGTACAACCACTCAGTCAGGTAGCCACGGAAAGGGAAAGTGACAGTAAAGGTAGTTTAAACTTCAACATAATGGGAAATAGTTGAGAGTTGATTGTTTACAGTCGATGAATTACAAGGGGATACCTAATTAATTATCTTCATTGTAACTCCTAGATATGAAACTATGGGGAAATTCTTTTTTTAAGGCAGCTAAAACCGGACATGGTCTTTGTTTATCCTGGTTTTCTGGTCTGCGCCAATAAGAAGGGGCCCGTTGGGCGGCGGACATCCATAACAGCCGTTTGGCTCTAGTCATGGCTACATAAAGTAAGCGATATTCCTCAGCAGTTTTTAGGTATTTTGCCTGTTCCCAAGCCGTGGTTATATCCGGTAATTGCTGGGAATTATGGAGGTTAGCGCGAATTTGGGCGCGAGCGACTTCCGATAGGGTAAAATCCCCTAAAAATCTGATTTGGGGATTAACTCGCAGGTTGCCGGGGATAATTTTTTCATGTAAAAATGGCAGAAATACATAATCCCAGTCTAGTCCTTTGGCTTTGTGCATGGTGATAATTGTTACCTGACCGGGACGGGTAAAAATACTATCATCTGAATTTTCTTCCTCTTCTATGGTCTCAAATCTTTCGGAACTAACCATTTCATCCAAAGCCGTTAACATTGCCGATAAGGATTGATTTCCTGCGGTCTTCTGAGAAATTTTAGTGGCGAGTTTATCGGCGCTGGCGAGTTCGCTTTTTTCGTATTGTAAAGCGAGGGCGAGAAATGCAATTAATTCATAAGCGGGAAGTTCGACACGGGCTTTAATTAGGTTACAGCAAAGTTGACGACAGCGGCTGACTGTTTCTGGCTGAGGAGGTGAGAGAGGACTGGGATATAAAAATTGTTCTGGCTGTGCTGCTAGTATGTTAAAATCTTGGTTGGGAATACGATGGCGATCGCTTAATACTTTGAGAGCAGCCTTCAAATATTCGGGAGAATGGGGACGGTGTATAAATTGCAGTAAGTGCAACATTTCCCTAGGAATATGAGACTGACGAGTGCTTTCATAAGCATCAAATATGGTAATTGGATAATCACTAAAGTTAACCTCTAGGTCATATTCTTGGGGTTGACGCAGTGCATTAGCGATAAATTCTCCTTGGCGATGTTCTCGGACTAAAATTGCAAAACTTCCCTCCTTGTGTTGCTGAAAAATGGATATAATTCGCTTAACAATGAGGTTAACTGTATCATAAATATTTTCCGGCTCATATATTTCTAATCCTTTTCCTGTGGGATTAGGGTTGGCGTTTTCTTGTGGGTCATCCGGGTCAACCGGGCGAATTTCCTGTTCTCTAAACGGAAGTTCATTTGGCTGAGAAACTTTATGATTTACCCACTTTAATACAAAGTTAGCCGCTGCAATAATAATCTGATTACTACGTCCCGCCCTATCCATGGTGGCTAACCTTTCCAAGGCTTCGCAGTTTTCACAAAATTGACGAAAATACACCGGGTCGGCGGGGGTAAATGTTGAGTTAATCGCTTGATTTGGGTCTCCCACTCGCACTAAGTTTAAGTTATCCAAATCTGAGTTATTACTACTATCCTGGGCTAAAATTTCTATGAGTTTATTTTGCAATGGTGTCGAGTCTTGGGCTTCGTCCTCAAACACCGCAAAAACTCGCTGTTGCCAACGGAGACGGATTGGGGGATTTTCCAAGACTCGCAACGCCCCTAAAATCATTTCCTCATAATCCAAAAATGGCTGCTTTTGTAACAGTTGTTGATAGTTATAATATAACCCAGCCGCTATGTTCATGATTTCGTAATCGTCCGGGATTTTTTGCCCTAAACTTCGCAACTGGTCGGGAGTTAAACCAGAGCTTTTGGCTTCCTGAATAACTTTCCAGGCTAACTCTGGTAAAACTTCGGTACGCAAAACCGATCGCCGCCGCAATTTTTCGGTTTCTTCCGAGTCAAATTGACATCCCTCGATTAGGGTTTCGTACAGGCGGGGATTATGGGTTATCCACTGTTCCACACAGGCGCGGATTAGGCGGTGGCTGGAAGTGGGAACTACTAAGGTGAAGTTGTCTAGGTCTAAGCCTGATAATTCCGGGTGACTGGTCGCAATGTATAGCGCTAGTCCGTGGAGGGTATTCACCACGAAGCCGACGGGGGGAATGGATAGGTTGTTCAGGTGTTGGCGAATTTTGGCGCGGATATTACTGGCGGCGGCGCGGGTGAAGGTGACAACGATTAATTGGCGTTGGGGGTTGAGTTGATGACGGGCGATCGCTAAAGCTGCCGCCGCGGCCATTCCCGTCGATTTTCCCGCACCAGGAACCGCCGAAACCGCCAAGGGTCCCCCTTTCCATTTACCCATCGCATCCTGTCCCGGACGTAGGCTAGACTCTATGCTATCAAGGGCTTTTTGTCTTTCTCGCCTGCTGATTTCTGCTGTCTCCGAGTCGAGGTTATAGCTTGAGTCCCACAGGTTCCACCCGCTATCAGGGGACGGGTTTAATTGGTCTTCGGTATCTTTAGTCACAGACCGCGCCCATTTTATCGTATGATTTCCAGTTTAGCAGATTTGGGGATTTTTAGCAAGTGATTGGCTAAATTTTCCCGAAAAACCAAGTAATTAATCTGGGTTTTTTTAATCCTGAATTAATTGCCTAATTTTCGGCATACTAGAGACTATACCTTCTCCTCGGTCATTAAATATGGGATTATCATTTACTCCCCAAGTTCCCGTAGCTTCTAGGGAGTACAGGGTTCCTAACAAACGAGCGCCATTTTGGTCAATATTAGTATTTTCCGCCTGGGGATATACTGGCTTCCAGAGATTGATAATATAACGACAATAGGCGGCGACTAAACGACAGGATAAAGCATCATCAAGAAGCGATCGCACAATGGCTACAGGTCTCGGATAATCATCTAATAATTCACTATAGACTAATTCCGCCGTTTTGGGTTTAAATTGAGCCACCCCAATAGACCAGTTAGCCCAATAAACTAACCGAGGGAAAATTCTGGCAATAATTTCTTCCCAATCATCTTTAAAACCTCGCCGTTGTAATTCATCTAAAATAATCCCTCCCACAATTTCGGGAGAAATCGCAAACTCAGCGGCGGCACTATGAATATGATGGCGCAGTTTATGAATGATTATCTCTTTTTTAGACCAGCTAGAAATTGAAACCATGGCTTGATATTTACTCGCGAAAATTTGATAAATTTGTTAATGCCTGTATTAACATTTAATCAGCCTGTTAATTGCTGAAGTCCTGACCATAATGCAAACGTTCGGCTTCTACCTCCTCCCACATTTGTTGACGTAGCACAACTGGTGCAATTATTTCTCCCTGGGGTCGCCAGTCTCGCAGTCGCATCACTATGTTAATATCACCGACCCTCACCCATGCTTGATAGTAGGCATCATCAGGAGAACGTTGCCGCAAAATTTTCTGGATAAGTTGTCTTTCTTCCCTATTATTAATCTGGGTTTCAACGGAGCTAAATAATTCCGAATAAGGGATTTTTTGAAAAGTTGAATGTCTCACAGTATCATCCACATAATTACTAGCAAAGTCTACAGGAAAGCGCATAATCAATAGAGCTTTAGGTAGATAAAAATTAAACCCCCAGGCTTCCTCTAGTTGTTCTTCAATCCATCCAGGATTAGGAAGTGTACCAGTTTCGTGCTGTTTTTTGAGCAGTTGAGGAACTGCTGGATCATCCCAGGATAAAATCCTCAATTGGGGAGACATAATGCGATCGAGTCGATAATTATGCCAAGTAATTTCACCCCAAGGATCAACTCCATAAGCACTTAGATATTTAGCGCGTCTAGCATAGTGTAAACACACAGGATACACTGTAACTAAAGCCACCCGGTTTTCCCTTGCCACCCAGGTTTTAAATTGAATTATGCCACCATCATGATTATACCATAAGGATTCAATTTGTTGTTGCCAATCATCGACTTTTTCTTGAATTTCCGAGGATAGAATATAGTCAAAATGCAGAAATATCCGCCGATTTTGCTCGGTCAAATAGTCAGATGAGTTAGGCGGTGATTCAGTCAATTCCTCCCACAATGTATTAATAGCGATGTCAATATCTGGCTGTACAAAAGCCACGGATTCTAATATATGGATAAGATGCGATTTCTGGCTAGAAGATAGTTGCTCAAAGTGGCGGTTAGACTGAGGGGCTATAGGTGGCTTTGGTAACTGTTGGGGAGGTAAAGAATAATAGCCTTGTCGGTTTCTATGCTTTAACCATCCCTGGGATGCTAACAGGGTTAAATCGTCTCGTAATGAACGGTGAACGGTAGCAAAAGGACAGTCATCTAGGTGAGTTTGAATTTCCGCGACAGATAAGCCTGTGCGTTGGGATGTTTCAGTTACCCATTCACTCAAACTTTGAGGTAAGTTACTATGGCTTAATATGGTACTAAGTGACTGATGACATAAACATTTGGGGTCAGAACAATTTACGGTTAATTCTTGGGCTGATAAAGTTTCGCCTTTGCTATGACTGAGAGAAAATAGACGATCGCGTAATTGGCTATAACGAAATGGCTGGGATAGAGATTGAACCCAGTTAAATTGTCCTCCATAAAGGCGATCGAGTATTAACCACATTCTGACTGATCTATGTAACCGACTAGGAAACTGTCCCTGACTCAACCATTGCAAAATCGCGGGAGTAGGTGGATAAGTAAACATACTAATTAGTTGTAGAAGTACCCTCTTCAATTGCTATGCCATAATACTCTACAATATTTGTAGCTTAATTTGTCGGTTAAAAAAAATGCCCCAGTCTGCTGAACCAGCGATTAAATTAACTTTAAGTCAATCCCGGTCTGTACAAGGGTTAAGTTATCAGATTCTGTCTATTGAATTGGTAACTAAAGACCGCCTAATCTCCCCGGAAGATTTGAGAGACCAGAATTTACCTGCCCACATTGACTATAAAGGTGGTATAGTTATTTCCGGGCGTGGTCCGATCTGGCTTTATGGCTATCTAATTCATGAACTACACCCGGCTGCTTGGGTGGCTTGCTACGATCCGCGCTTAGGTGCGGTGGTAGTTGCCACCCACTCCCGCCAAACTCAGGTCGGACAGGTTTTATCTATCGATGTACAGGAAAATTTACCCCCGCGTTTGTGTCCAGCCATGATGATTGTAGGACCACCTGACAGCGGTAAATCTGTCCTGTCCCACGCACTATTCCGCACCCTATTAACTGAGTATTCTGACATATATTTACAGAGGGCTCACTGGGATGGTGAAGGTAACTGGATTTTGGAGTTAGGGGAGATGACAAAATCAAGCGATCGCGAAGCCTATAAACTTGCTTATAAAGGTGGGATAACTGATAATTTTTTCCAGCATCATAGTCAAGCTATCCTTAATCTACGTCGTCAAAAAACTTTAGTTGTGGTAGATGTAGGTGGTCAAGTACAGACGGAAAAAGTACCGTTACTAGAAGCCTGTACTCATTATTTAATCATTAGTTCTAAGCCAGAAGAAATTGCCCCGTGGCATGAATTTTGTCGCGATCGCGGTAATCTCAAATGTCTGACGGTTCTGCATAGTTCTTTGGAAATAGAGGAAGTAATCCATAAACGGGAACCTTGGCTAGAAATGACTTGGGGTGTACTGGAACAAGGGGGTATTTGCCAAATTCCCACAGTTTTACTAGAGCAGGTAAAAACACTCCTAAACAAACCGCAGTAAAGTCTACTTTAATTCACCAATTAATCGAAGGTTATCTCATGTATAAAATTTGGTGTAATCATCTAGTATGTTGAGGGGGAAATTTACCTGTTAGGGAGAGTTTCCCCCAGGTGATATGTGATGGTCATGGGTTGACAAATTGGTGATTTGGTGATAGATTTAATCTCATGTCTTGAGAAGAGAGTTAATTGTTAAATTCAGGTTGGATTTATCGGGAACAAGTCGATCGCCTTAGCGCCGGATTAACTGTCTTGGATTACTATAGCAAGCGATATACCCATTCCAGTAGAAATGAATGGTGCGATCGCATTAATAAGCAGCAGATTTGGTTAGATGGAAAGCCAGCGACAGCAGAAATAGAACTTCAAGCCGGACAGCAACTCGCCTATCATCGACCCCCGTGGAGTGAACCAGATGTTCCCCTATCTTTCCAGGTAATTTATGAGGATGCAGATATTTTAGTAGTTGCTAAACCGTCAGGACTTCCAGTGATACCTGGTGGCGGTTTTTTGGAACATACCCTACTGCGACAATTACAAAGGGAATATCCCCAGGATACACCGATACCAATTCATCGCTTAGGTAGGGGAACATCAGGACTGGTGCTATTGGCGAGGTCTACCTTAGGGCGATCGCATTTAACCCAACAAATGCGCCACCGACAAATTACTAAGGTTTATTTAGCCTTAGCTGAAGGTTGTAGTCCTAGGGATTATTTTAGTATTAATTGTGCGATCGGCAAAATTCCCCATCCGATTATCGGGTATATTTACGGCGCGACAGAAACCGGATTATCCGCCGAAAGTCACTGTCAAGTAATTAAGCGAGACACCGATAAAATGATCGTACAAGTAACCATTCTGACAGGTAGACCCCATCAAATTCGCATTCACCTCGCCGCCGCCGGATTTCCCCTAGTGGGAGATCCTCTTTATACCATTGGCGGAAAGCCACGCATACCCGACCCAACCTCAAACAATCATAGCACATTTCCGGGAGATTGTGGATATTATTTACACGCTTATTCTCTGAGTTTCCAACATCCTCAAACTGGCGCAAATCTCCATCTAACCGCTACCCCACCCCAGGAATTATCTACCGAATATCCACCTATGTAGATATTTGGGTTTTAATCATTTCACAAAAACTAGCATTTATCCCGTAGGGGCGGGTTCCACAGTCAATTAAATTTCCCAGCGACCATATTGCTAAACCCGCCCCCAGACCCAAATTAATTATCAATTAGGCTTATGAACTTATGAGATGATAATTATTATTATTTGCCAGTTCGTCATCTTTAAGGACATTAATTAAATCAATAAAAGCCTTTTGTCTCGATTCTGGGATATGAAAATCTTTGGCACTTTTCACGGTGACTAAACCCCCTTTACGAGTGACTATTTTCCAATAAGCAGGACTGATATTATTAATGATATAAGGGTGATGGCTGGTCAGAATAAATTGAGATTGTCTATCGGTTAAAATTAACTCCGTGACCTGTTCAATGCAATTAACTCCTAAACTATTCTCAAATTCATCAATCAGAATCACGCCATCATTAGGAGATAAATATAATTCACTGATATACATCAAAGTTTTAAACATTCCTGATGAAATATTATCAATCCATTTGTCTACCCCTTTTTCCTTGATACTAACCATCGTCGCCTCTTGTAATAATGGGGATAATGCCATAGGAATATCCTCATCTTTTAAAGTTTCTACTTTGATATCTTCGACATTATTAAAGATACTGATAAAAGTTGTTTTGATTTTGGCAAACTCTTGGGGAAGTATTCTATAAACAATAGCCAATTTAATAAAAATAGGTAAATCACTTCCTTTAATAACTGACAAAGAGGCATTTTCATGCTTTCTAAATACAGAGACTGGTAATCTCCAGATTTTATCAAAATCACGTGCTGAATCAGTAATTATAATTTTGTCTAGTTCTTGTTTAATTGGAATAATAATATCTTCTTCTTTTAATAATTCTATAACGCTCTCAAAAGGCGATAACTTAGGGGTTTTTGAACCCTGAAAAATTATGTTTTCTGGCGTTCTATTGACAATGATATCTCCATTTAATTGGAGAGTTTCTTCGAGAATTCTAGCCGGGTTTTTTTTCTCAGAATCACTATCAATAAGGGTTAAATTTTCTTTGGTTTCAAATTTACCAGACCACAGATATTGATGATTATCTTTGGTAGAAAAATTAACACTCCAGCTAACGCCATTTAAAGACGCACCATTGGCTATGGCTTTTAAACTATAGATAGATTTTAAGATTCTGGTTTTCCCAGCACCAGACACCCCCACCAGTAGGTTACAATTTTCTAATAAATCTATGGGTGCCAGCCTCCATTGATATTCTTCATCGTAATATTGTAGTTGATTGATTTTCATAGTTTGACGTTATCGGTAAATTATGGCAGCAGCCAATTATAACATAAATCTAGGCACTTAATTAATTATCTGGATTCATTATTCGTTGAACCTGTAGCCATAATTATAGCCTAGGTATCAAAAAAGGTGGGTAAAATACCCACCTGATTTACTAACTATTTCAATGCGTCAATTAGCTGAGATTTTGCTGTTGATAAAGCCTCGGGTAATTTACTAGGGTCGCGTCCGCCAGCTTGGGCTAAATTCGGACGACCACCGCCGCCACCGCCGCATAATTTAGCGATCGCACCAATAAACTTACCAGCCTGCAACTTCTTATCCTTAACTACCACCGGACTAAAAGCCGCCACTAGGCTAACCTTACCATCACTTACAGACCCCAAAACCACCGCACTTTCGCCTAATTTCTGCTGTAAACGTTCCGCCGCCGTTTTCAGGGACTCTCCATCAACTCCGGGAAGTTCCGCCACCAGAATTGGCAAATCTCCCACCCTTTCAGCAGTAGATAATAATTGGTCAGATTGTGCTATAGCCAACTCAGCTTTCACAGCTTCCAACTGTTTCTGAGTCGTTTTTAATTCCGCTTGTAAATTAGTGAAGCGTTCTGGCAATTCCTCCGGTTTAGCTTTCAAGCGATCGCCTAATTCTTTAACCACCGCATCTCGGACATTCAAATAATCCAAAACCGACTGTCCCGCGACAGCTTCAATGCGCCGAATACCCGCCGCAATTCCGGTTTCCGAAACTATCTTAAATAATCCAATTTCCGCCGTATTAGTAACATGAGTTCCGCCGCACAACTCCATAGATACACCCGGGTAATCAACCACCCGCACCACCGCCGCATATTTTTCCCCAAACATAGCGATCGCCCCCTTATTTTTAGCCTCCTCTAAAGCCATTTGTGTCACCGTGGCTGGGTGTGCTTCAGCGATCCAACTATTCACCTGATTTTCCACCTGTTGTAACTCCTCAGTTGTCAAAGCACGAGGACAGTTAAAATCAAATCGTAGGCGGTCAAAAGCCACCAAAGAACCCGCCTGAGAAATACCCGGATCAACAATTAATTTTAGTGCCGCTTGCAATAAATGGGTAGCCGTATGATTAGCCTGCGCGCGACGACGACAAGCGCGGTCAATGCGTGCATTCACAGTAATTCCCGCAGTTAAAGTTCCCCTTTCCACCCTACCAAAGTGAATAAAAATATCCGAATCTTTTTTCACATCATCAACCCGGACAATCACATCAGAAGTAGTCAAATAACCGCGATCGCCAATTTGTCCCCCAGACTCCCCATAAAAAGGAGTTTGGTCAAGCACAATTTGCACCTCACTTCCAGCCACCGCTTCCGTCACCGATTTACCAGCAATTAAAACCGCTTCCACCGTCGCTTCAGAGTCCGGGAAATCATAGCCCAAAAATGTCGTTGGGTGGATCTGTTCTGCCAACTTATCCAAACTACCCTGAACAGTTAAATCAATAGTTTCATGGGCGGCTTGCGATCGCTTTCTTTGGGCAGACATTTCCGCCTCAAAACCATCCACATCAACAGTTAACCCATTTTCCTCAGCTATTTCCTGAGTTAATTCTAGGGGAAATCCATAGGTATCATAGAGAACAAAAGCATCCTGACCAGAAATTTGATCCGGCTGTTTTGCCAACAATTCAGCCAGCAGTTTTTCTCCTCTTTCCAAAGTCTCCAAAAACCGCGATTCTTCCCGTTGCAATTCCCCCTTAATCACCCTTTCCCGTTCGCGGGTATTCGGGTAAACATCTTCCGATAAACCAATCGCCGTTTCCGCCACCTTGGTAGTAAATTCTCCGGTGATACCAATCAAGCGCCCATGACGTACCACCCGGCGAATTAAGCGCCGCAGAATATAACCTCGCCCCACATTAGAAGCAGTCACTCCATCAGCAATCAGATGAACCACCGCCCGCAGATGGTCCCCTATCACCTTGAGGGAAACCTTAGTTTTATCATCACTTTTAGCGTAATCAATACCCGCCAGATCCGCCGCCGTTTTAATAATCGGGAAAATCAGATCAGTTTCATAGTTGTTCGGCACACATTGCAGAATTTGCGCCATTCTTTCCAACCCCATACCCGTGTCAATATTCTGATTTTGTAAAGGGGTCAGGTTGCCATCAGCATCCCGGTTATATTGCATAAAAACCAGGTTGTAAAATTCAATAAATCGGCTATCATCTTCCAAGTCGATATGGTCATCCCCCTTTTCTGGGTGGAAATCATAATAAATCTCCGAACAGGGGCCACAGGGTCCCGTCGGTCCAGATTTCCAGAAGTTATCTTCTTCACCCATACGTTGAATGCGGTGGGGGGGGATACCAATTTGATCTCGCCAAATCGCAAAGGCTTCGTCGTCCTCCTCAAATACACTAACAATTAAACGTTCTGGCGGCAGTCCGAATACCTCGGTAGAAATTTCCCAACCCCAAGCGATCGCTTGTTCTTTAAAATAGTCTCCAAAGCTAAAATTACCCAACATCTCAAAAAAAGTATGATGGCGGGCGGTGCGTCCTACATTTTCGATATCATTGGTGCGGATACATTTCTGGGACGTAGTGGCGCGGTTAACTTCCCGGGGTCGCTGTCCTAGAAATATGGGTTTAAACTGTAGCATTCCCGCGATAGTTAGCAGGACGGTAGGATCTTCTGGGACCAAAGAAGCGCTAGGCATAATTTTATGCTGACGTTCGGCGTAGAAATTGAGGAATTTCTGACGAATTTCGCTCCCGCTGAGGAATTGTGGTGAATAGGACATAATCAATTAACAATTTGGAACTCTAAAATCTCAGGATCAATGAAGGATCGAGTTTTCAATCTCATCACCTCTATTTGCATTGTCGCACTCGCAGCTTTAGGCGGCGGTTTGGCGGGGATCTTGTTTCGGGTGTCCGTGGTAGTTCCGGTGAAAAGCCAGGTAACTACCCAATTACTAGCCTGGAAGCCCCCTAAAAACCCCCTATTGGCTGCTCTGAAAGCCCAAAGGGAACATTCAGTCGCCATTCAACCGGGGGAAGTGCGACCTCTCCCCGGCGCTTTGGACGATATCCCAATGTTTAATAGTAACAGCCCGGAGTGGGTGAAGCAGGAGGGAATTTTGCTATCCACATTTCCCCCTCATGGTAAGGCTGTCCCAGAAGCCCATCTTGATTATCCTCTGGGGGGTGAGTTTGAATTGTTCGCCCATCACTTCGTACATACGCCACCAGAGTCCAAAACCCTCTATATAGGTATTTTGGTCTACAACCCCCATAACGAGCCTGTGAGGCTGCATATTCCGGCGGTGGCGAGTTATTTGTTGGAACCTGATGCCCCTTTTCAGGAGAAACCGCCCATGGCTGATAATTCCCTGGGAAATGTCTATTCAGGACCCGGTATTCGCGCCGTTGATGCGGTGATGCGGGGAACCCGACTAGCCGATTTTCCCTCTCAGTTAGAAATTCCCCCCGGCGAAATGCGGATGTTGTTAAATCATCCAATTCCGGTTAAAGGCTTGGAACGTCCGGTCAATGGGCGATCGACTTTTATGCGCCTCAATTGTACCACCAGTGGCACTGTTCCCACTCCTTCTCATCTGTATGTGGCAAGTTTGGCAATGTATGCCAAGATTTCCCCTGATGGTAAGGAGCGATCGCCAGAATTACAAGAATGGCAAAATCTCCTGTATAATGGCAGTTTAGCACAGCCTCGCGATCGCTTACCAACTCCACCCGAACAAACTACTGGTCAGTTAGTTTATAGTCGAGTCGCTGGAGTACAAAAGGGTTCTAAATGGCAAGCCGATTTAGTTGATGAAGCCGCTAACTACCTAACTATTCCTGAAGCCGGAAAAGCCATTTCTTATGTGATTAGTACCATCCGAAGCGGCACCTTGGGAACCCGTCAAATTCAAGCCGCCGAATTAGCCGTTCGCTATCCTGATACTGCTTATCAATCCCATGGTAATTATGGCGTTCATTATGATCTAACTACTCCCCTGTTTAATCCTACAGATACTCAACAGGTAGTCACCATTACTTTAGAAACTCCTCAAAAGGAAGAAAACCTATCCCAAGGCGGGTTGATGTTCCGACAGCCTCCCTGGGATTTCCCCTATTTTCGCGGCACCGTCCGCCTACAATATCACGACGATCGCTCTGTGGAAAATACTAAATATCTGCATTTATGGCATCGTCGCGGACAAATTCTTGAACCCCTACTAACTCTCAAGCTGAAGCCACAAGAAACCCGTTTAGTTCGGTTAGATTTCCGCTATCCCCCAGATGCTACACCTCCCCAGGTGGTGACTATCAGAACCTTAAAATAGTCCCGTAAATCTCCGTTATTTAATCACCTGTAAATCCTCACCCATGAGACTTATCAAACTGCCCAAAAATCAACCGCACTATTAGGGCAAATCAATCATAATCACAAGTCATCAACCAAAACTCACCCTGCAACTTTTCCCCATATCCATCAACGACAGCTTATAATTGGCTACTGGTGTAATATCAACCTAACCGTCAAATCAGACCTATAGCATATCACTGTTAACATGAGAGCAAATCTAATTTTCGCCCATCTCAACCATAGCGCCGATTTGGTGAATCTGCTTACAGCCGATCCGAATTTAACTACAATTCTGGTAGGGGTAGCCATTGCCTTTGGTCTAGGTGCAATTCATGCCCTATCCCCAGGACATGGTAAAACCCTAGTAAGTGCCTATTTAATCGGCAGTAAGGGAACCCCACAACAAGCCATTTTACTAGGAGTCACCACCACAGCCACCCATACCCTCAGTGTTTTTGTCTTAGGTGCGATCGCCCTATTTGCTTCCCAATATATCTTACCAGAACAATTGTATCCCCTACTGAGTGGTTTCAGTGGATTCGCCATTTGTCTCATTGGCTTAGACCTACTCAGAAAAAGATTAAATTCCCACAGCCACAGCCACAGTCACAGCCACAGTCACAGTCACAGCCACGGTCACAGTCACAGCCACAGACACGGTCACAGCCACGGTCACAGCCACAGCCACAGTCACACCTCAAGTAGTGTATCATCTCTGATTAAATTAGGGATTGCTGGCGGGTTAGTTCCTTGCCCTACAGCACTTGTTCTGTTATTAAGTGCAGTAGCCCTACACCAGATCGTCTATGGATTATTTCTAGTGGGCAGTTTTAGTTTAGGGTTAGCATTAGTCCTAGTCAGTTTAGGCTTAGTAGCCGTTTATGCTGGTCAGTGGCTGGAAAAGTTCCCAGAAAATCAGATGATTTTGCAGAAGTTATCTATTGTAAGTGCCTTCTTTGTCGTTTTGATTGGCATGGGTTTAACATTTATCTCAGCCCACTCTTTCGCCTAAAACGACCGATATCAGTAGTGCCAATTAGTCAATTTTAGTATTCTCCAAAGCCGATGAAATTTAAACAGTTTGTAGTAGCGATCGCCATTTTTATTAGTCTCCTAGGTTTTCCCGGAGATGCCTTAGCCCATAGTGTCCTCACCAACTATCATCTACAAGGGGAAGCCCTAGAAATCGAGGCCGTATTTAGTACCGGAGAAGCCTTTTATAATGCCGATGTAGTCGTGCATCCTCCCGCCGACTCCAATTTGCCCGAGACCAAAGGAATAACAGACGAAAACGGTTTATTTTTGTTTGAACCTGATTACTCAGTCATGGGTAGTTGGGCTGTAGAAATTGGCGAAGGTAGCCACTGGGATAAGTTGATGATTCCCATCAGCGATCGCATTATTGACTTAAATGCTATCAGCCAAGTTCATTATCATTCCCCCCAACGCCATCACCATTTTGGTGATCAAATCATTGTCGCAGAAATTGCCCTTTGTTTCGGACTTTTCGGGCATTTTATGAAAAACAAAATCCGCTTTTAACCCCCAGCTACCCTAGTTCCCGTAGGGTGCGTCAGACACCGAGAATTATCCT
>NZ_JARPLU010000005.1:17139-45815 GCF_032349615.1 Limnospira sp. PMC 1279.21
GAACACCCGATAATTGATTGAAGGTGCGTCAGCCGATAGTTATTCGGTGAGGATTTATATAGCCGGGTTTGGACGCACCCTACCCAAATCATGATTAGAGAATTATCCTGAACACCCGATAATTGATTGAAGGTGCGTCAGCCGATAGTTATTCGGTGAGGATTCATATAGCCGGGTTTGGACGCACCCTACCCAAATCGTTAAATGGTAAATTAACCGACCACAAAATTGACTAACTTACCAGGTACAACAATCACCTTGCGTAGTTGCTTACCCTCCAGGTGTCGTTGAGCAATTTCTGAGTCTTTGGCTAGTTGTTCCAAAGTAGACTTATCCGCCCCACTAGCCACCTGAATAGTGCCGCGAGTTTTACCATTGATTTGAATTACTAAGGTGATTTCATCCACCACTAAAGCACTGGGGTCAAATGTCGGCCAAGACTGTAGATGAACTGAATCACTATGACCAATTTGATGCCACAAATCCTCAGTAATATGGGGACTAAAAGGAGCCAGAAGTTTTAACAGAGTCTCGATTCCTTCCTGATAAATGGGGGAGTCTTGAATTTTGCTGTTATCAGATAGGGCGTTACTCAATTTCATCATTTCCGATACGGCTGTATTAAATTGGTAATCCCCCTCTAAATCCTCGGTAACTTCTTTAATAGCATTATGGATAGCGCGGCGCAGGTCTTTTTCGGCTTTATTCAGATTCCCAGTAGTTGATTTGGTACTACTAACCGAGTGATTAGCCGCAAATTCGGTAACTAACCGCCATACCCGATTCAGGAATCTAAATTGTCCTTCGACATCAGCATCATCCCATTCTAAATCCTTTTCTGGGGGTGCTTTAAAGAGGATAAACATACGGGCGGTGTCTGCGCCATATTTTTCCATTACCAATAATGGATCAACTCCATTATATTTGGATTTCGACATTTTCTCAAAGAAAACCTGCAAGCGATCGCCTGTTTCCGGGTCTTTGGGTTCATTGGTGTTAACTAGATTCGGGGGGATATATTTACCAGTTTTCGGGTTTTTGTAAGTAATCCCCTGCACCATCCCCTGAGTTAATAACCGTTGGAAAGGTTCATCAAACTTTAATAAATTGCGATCGCGTAGTACCTTAGTAAAAAAGCGAGAATACAACAAATGTAAAATCGCGTGTTCAATGCCCCCCACATACTGATCAACAGGCATCCAATCATTAGTCTGAGCCACATCAAAAACCTGGTCAGCATTTTTAGCATCAGGATAGCGCAGGAAATACCAGGAAGAATCAATAAACGTATCCATAGTGTCAGTTTCCCGCTTGGCTGGCGTGCCACAACTAGGACAGGGAACATTAACCCAATCTTCCAAAGTTGCCAACGGAGACGGACCACGGCCGCTAAATTCCACATTTTGCGGCAATTTCACAGGTAAATCCCCATCAGGAACCGGAACCGCCCCACAGTCAGGACAATGAATAATCGGAATCGGACAACCCCAATAGCGTTGACGAGAAATCAACCAATCCCGGAGGCGATATTGAACCCTTCCTTCCCCATAGCCTTCATCTTCCGCATACTCAATCACCGCCTGTTTACCGTGGCTAGAGTGTTCGCCGCTAAAAGGTCCTGAGTCTACCATAATTCCCGGTTCCGTGTAGGCTTGCTTCACCTCATCATCCGGGTCATTATCGTTATCAGCATCATCAGGAACAATCACCTGGCGAATGGGTAAATTGTATTGAGTAGCAAAGGCAAAATCTCTGACATCATGGGCGGGAACCCCCATCACCGCGCCAGTTCCGTATTCATAGAGGACATAATCCGCAATCCAAATAGGAACCTCTTTTTTAGTAAAAGGATTGATAGCTTTTCCACCCGTGGGAATGCCGCGCTTGGGTTTATCCTCAGCGGTGCGTTCCATTTCGCTTTCAGCCGTCACTTGTTTAATAAAGGCTTCTACCTCAGCTTTGCGGTCTTTTGTGGTAACTTGGGCGACTAAGGGATGTTCTGGGGCGAGAACAACGTAAGTCACCCCATAGACCGTATCAGGACGGGTGGTAAACACAGAGATTTGATCATCAACTCCCACAATGGGGAAATCTAAACGCGCCCCCACAGATTTACCAATCCAGTTAGCCTGCATTAGTTTCACTCGTTCTGGCCAACCGGGGAGTTTTTCCAGGTCATTAAGGAGTTCTTCGGCGTAGTCGGTAATTTTGAGGAACCACTGGCGCAATAATTTCCGTTCTACTATGGCACCAGAACGCCAGGAACGCCCCTCATTATCTACTTGTTCGTTAGCTAATACGGTTTGGTCGATGGGGTCCCAGTTAACCGCCGATTCTTTTTGGTAGGCGAGTCCGGCTTGGAAAAATTGCAGAAAAATCCACTGAGTCCAGCGATAATATTCCGGCGAACAGGTGGTTACTTCAGCATCCCAATCAATGGAAAATCCCAGCCGTTGGAGTTGTTCGCGCATTTGGGCGATGTTTTGATAAGTCCAGGTTTGGGGAGGGATACCGCGATCAATGGCTGCATTTTCGGCTGGTAGTCCAAAGGCATCCCATCCCATGGGGTGTAGGACGCGATATCCTTGCATCCGCTTCAGTCGCGCGATTACATCGGTGATGGTGTAATTACGCACATGACCCATGTGCAGGCTTCCCGATGGGTAGGGAAACATGGATAGGGCATAAAATTTGGGTTTATTGGGGTCTTGATGGGTTTGGTACAACCCCTGTTCAGCCCATGTGTTTTGCCACTTCTGTTCGATGGATGCAGGATTATATCGGGACTCCACAGTTTAACTCCGCGCTGTTGATGATCATAGAACTCTCTGGGATTATTTTTGCACATTGAGGGCTAGATGGCATCTGTGAAATGCAGTTAGAGGAAATACCCCAGGGAGCGGTTATTATTATCCCGGTTGAATGGATAAAAATTCAATGGTGGGAATCAGGGGGTCTTTGACCATCCCCAAGCCAGAAAATCCCCAACGTTGAACAATGCTTTGGATTTGAGAACCTGAGATAGATTCAACGGTAAAGCGATCGCTAACTTCTGCGCCATGTTGGTTCAGGTAGCTAAGGGCTTCAAAATGTTCGGCAAATAGCAGCACATAGCTTTCGGGTAAATCCGGGTTAGGATGAGCGGCTACATATTGACCATCTTTTTGAGAGCAGAGTAAATAATAAACTTGGGAAAACATTTGTCAATTATCCATTATCTTGATGAGAAAACACCTTTGGGGTAAGCGATACGTTTATGGTTAACTTGTTCCCAGACCCGGACGAAAATTTCGGCAATTTTTGCCATTTCTTCCCGTGTTAATCCCGAATCTACTAATTGATTATCTTGCCACCGAGCGCGCAGAATTTTATTAACCATTTGTAAGGCTTCTTCGTGGGTGGCATCTTTAAGCGATCGCAATGCCGCCTCACAGGAATCTGCTAACATGACAATACCAGTTTCCTTAGATTGGGGGATAGGTCCATCATAGCGGAAATCTTCTTCCTTAACTACAATGCTATTATCTTCTTTGGCTTTTTGTTGGGCTGCATAGTAAAAATAAGCAATCAACATTTGTCCCTGATGTTCGGGTATAAAAGCCTGAATAGCTTTAGGTAAGCGACATTTACGAGCCATAACTAAACCCTCGCTGACGTGCTTTTTAATAATGCGAGCGCTTTCTGTGGGGTCGTCAATTTCATCATGTTTATTCGGACCACCCATCTGATTTTCAATAAATCCTAGGGGGTCGTGCATTTTACCAATATCATGGTAAAGGGTTCCCGTCCGTACCAGTTCCACATTACAGCCTAGGTGACTGGCGGCGGCTTCTGCTAAACTAGCCACAAACATGGTATGCTGAAAAGTGCCAGGAGCTTCTGTGGCTAATCTTTTCAGTAGGGGGCGATTCGGATTAGCTAATTCTGCTAGTCGTATGGGTGTAATTAGGTCAAAAACGTGCTCTAAATAGGGGCTTAATCCTAAAGCGACAATACTCCAAGCCAAACCTTCAAAAACCTTGAGAGTGACCGCACCCAGCAGCACATGAAAAATCACCGTAGCCGTAGAACTTACTATCAGGGTAGCGATTAAATAAACTAGCCCTTGAGTTATACCTACCGCCCCACCTAGGAGGGCTAATTCTTCACGCGATCGCAACTTTCCAGCCATTAAACTACCCACCAGACCACCAGCGGCACTAGCCACCAGGGAAATGGTCTCAATTTCCATACCAATGGGAAGCATTATTGATAGGAGAGTTACCACAGTCACACCGACTGCAGAGCCATAAAAACTCCCGATTAATAACCCCACCGCTGGCAAATTCGTAGCTGGTATTTTTAACAGTAATAACACCGGAGTGCTGAGACTTAGTATCAATAAGAGAATATAATCTCGTCGTCGCAAACCCGGACGGAATTTTCTTTGTACTACAAGCACAATCACAATCGAGACTGTCACTAAGCAGACAAACCCCATTAAGCCTCTCCAATTAATCCCCCGTTCACTCTTCCCAAAATAGTCAAGGATGACAAATTCTCGCTGAGTGATCGTCTCACCTTCTTGGATAATCACATCACCTTGATTGACATTCACCATCACAGTTTCAACTTTTTGGGCAGCTAATTCAGCTCGTCGTCGGGTAGCTACGGGATCTTTAATCAAATTAGGTCGGAGATATCTGGTTAAAACTGTATTAGCAAAGCCTTGGGATTCTGGGGGAATTACACCGTTAATATGGAGACTGGCAGCTTGTCTGATAATGTCATTAGGTAAACCTAGAGCGATACCTTGGGATAGCATTTGTCTAGCTATCTGTAAAATGCTAAATTGGGTCTCTTGCCATAGTTGATCAGACCAGTTTAATACAGTGCTATCATATAGCTCTCTAGCTTCTGAGGTCTGTTGTTCGGAGAGTAAATCAACCGCTTGGGCATAGCTGCGACGAGCATTTGAGATTTCCGAGATTAAATCTGAAAAAACTTCCTCGTCAACTCGGTTGCGGTATTGAGACAGTTGTAAATAAGCCTTACGTTGCTGTCTTTCCTGCTCCAATTTACTCTTAAACTTTTGGATATTAGATTTATCGACCGTGACGGTTTCCGGTTCGTCGGTGGTTTCTAAACTAGGGGTCTGATTAACTTTGGTAATCAACTCTTGCCATTGTCGTTGTGGTAGCTGGCGAATATGGCTCTGGACATCTGTGGAGACAATGCCAGTGTTAACATAGGGAAGGGGTCCAGCTAATTCTCGAATGGTGTTAATTTGATCAAATACTGATTCCAGGTTTTGCAGAATTTCCCGGTCAATAGTCGGATCGATAACCAGAACGGATATCTCCCCCATCTGAGCGGCTCGGCGCTTTTCTTCGGTGGTTTTTATGTCTTCAATAGTAGCATCAGCCGGAGCGATAAAGGATTCGGGAGCATATCTGCCGACTGATAATCTGGGTTGGTTATAAAAGCGAACCCCCATGACACCTGTGAGGGTGCTAATTGCTATTACCCACAGGAGGGGATAACCGATTTGAGACGATCGCCTTTTCCGGGTCGGGGAACCGTTACCGTTTCCCGCCGGAGTTTCTGAGTTCTTCAATGCGATCGCACTAGATTTTTGCTTATTTGTACCCTGATTTACCACTTCAGCCGTCCCTCCTCGCGATGATAAATGGCGAGTATGACTCCGAAGCCTTTCAATCTGTCGGGTGATTGACTCAAACCTATCCATACAAACCTATCCGGCACAATTTAAATTTAACCTAAATCCCCGGCGCGATATTCCTCAATTGGGATGAGTCATATTTCCGCACCAGTAGTTATTTAGGTCCTAGACCCCTCGAATCCGCCCCTTTTCTGCCTAGCGGCGGGCAGTATTTGTTATTTTAACTTGTGTTTTGTTCGGACGGGTATAAGTCCCGCGAACCACCCCCTTTTTTGAGTGTCGGGATACATAGATTGGCGGCGGGAATTGAGGGGCGACTTGCCCGGAAAATCGACAATCACCTATCCTCTGATGGTATTATAGTGCTAATGGTGCGATCGAGTTTATTCACAACGAAGTCAAAGCCAGAATCTATCCGCCGGGAACCCCCGCCTTGAGACCATAGCCACCCCCCAAACCTCCTAAGAAACCTTTACCACCCTCGCCGCCATCACGGAGCGGATGATATATTAAATTCCTCAAATGCTTAACTCTCTATCGCACCAAATAATCAGCAATTGTGGCGATGTCAGTGCTGTTACCTATGCCAAATATAGAACAGGTCTGAGTCTAACTTAAAGAAATGGCTGCCAGTAACGAGGACACCGCCGCCTAAAATTTGGGATATTTCTAGTTAATCTAACCATGAAATATGGCAGAATTTATGTTAATTGAAAAAATCATCCAAGAATTACAAGCTATTCCCGAAGACAAACTCACCGAAATTTATGACCTAATTCACTATTTCCGTTTGGGTTTAAATCCAGAAAAATCTGCCACTGTGACCGATAACGAAGCGGAACCGCGCCGCCCTGGTTTACTCACCGGAGAACTCTCAGACGCATTTTTTGAACCTTTACCAGAAGAAGAATTGCAGCCATGGGAATAAGCTATCTCGTTGATACTCATATCCTCCTCTGGTGGCTTTTCAATGACCACAATTCGTAACCCCAACCATTACATTATGGTTAGCAGTCCCACCGTCTGGGAAATTGCCACCAAATATCGGATCGGCAAACTTCCAGAAGCAAAACCCCTGATCTAAGACTATGGAGAATAATGCGATCGCCTTTCGATCGCTAGATAACCCCCGCCATATTGTGGACCTGTTAAATTAAAGCACTGTCCAGGGCGCATGGATCAACCCCAGACCAAATTTTAAATAATTTTTCTCCTAGGTCAAGCATAGAGATTTCCGCTGGGGGGTGGGGAGTTTGATGGTTGATTCTCCAACCGACAGGAATGCCTAACAGAGTATTATAGGCTCCCGATAATATACCACTGATGATGGTTGTCAGTGCAGACCTTGAATTAACTTGGGATGAACGCTTTAGGGTTAATAGGGGTTGCTCAGGTGTACTCAGAAAACAGTACAATCCTAGGGCTAGGCTGGAATGAGGAAAACTCGACAAATGCGCCTGTGTTTGTATCAGCGTCATTGATTCAGCTAGGGCTATTTGCACCTGAGACAGTTGCTGCTCAACCCTGGTGTTGTTGGTGGATAGGTTTTCTAATATCCTCGGTATTATGGGGCGATTATCCCTTGCTGTTGCCATGATTTGGGCTATGATTTCACCCATCACTAACATTGTGGCTTCCCTTTCCAGACTGCCATCACTCTCAGACCATATTTCGGCTAATTGTTTTAATTGCTGTTGCTGGAGGGGTCGGTTTTCATGGAAAAATAGAGCCACAGGGAAGGCAATTAAAGCGGCTTCATCGGGGTTTGGTGGGCTATCTGGGGGGCGCTGGCAGCTTTTTTGCCAAATTTGACCCCAATGGTCTAAATCTAAGCCTTGATGCTCAATGAGACTGGCGGTGAAAGCCATAGTTAAACCCACCCAGTCCGGTTCGGGTGGGTGATGACTGAGATAACTACCGCAAGCCGCGCCTAGCAAAGCGCCTTGGAACTTTGCTAATAATGGGTGTTCCATGTGGAAGGTTTGGGTTTTAGGGCGATCGCAGATAGTTTACCAATGCTCTCAAACCTAAACAATAACTATCAGCCCCAAAACCGCTAATCTGACCGATCGCGATCGGGGCTATATAGGAATGATGCCTAAAGGGTTCGCGGGTGTAAATATTACTCAGGTGAACCTCAACAGTGGGAATTTTGACTGCTGATATAGCGTCCCTAATAGCAATACTGGTATGAGTATAGGCTCCTGCATTGATCAGCAAGCCATGATGGTGATCTAATGCTGAGTGAATGGCATCGACCAAGACTCCCTCGTGATTAGACTGCCTAGCCACAACCTCAGCCCCTAATGATGCTGCCTCCTGTGTTAGCAGTTGGTTAATGTCATCTAAAGTGGCTTTGCCATAGATACCCGGTTCCCGCTGACCTAAGAGGTTTAGGTTAGGACCATGCAGCACCAGAATACTTAACAATTTCTTAATACCTCAGCAGTTGACTTTAAACTGATTTACCACTATCTCTGGCGAGGAAAATCTCTTACTGGCACAGGAACTGGTTCCGCTTCCGGTTGTGCTTCTGGACCTAATAATGCTTCGATTAGATCCCGCGCCCATTCCCGGAGTTTCTCCAGTACCTTTTCAATGTATTCCATTGCAAAAATGGCTCCTTTTTACAAATTCGCAGGCTAATCTAACTCCAACCCGCAATTTCTTTGATTTTAGGGTAGTAGCAATTTCGGAACTGCTCCTACACGGAACGGGTAGACCTCATGC
Organism: Limnospira sp. PMC 1279.21; assembly: GCF_032349615.1. Taxonomy (NCBI): domain Bacteria; kingdom Bacillati; phylum Cyanobacteriota; class Cyanophyceae; order Oscillatoriales; family Sirenicapillariaceae; genus Limnospira; species Limnospira sp. PMC 1279.21. The sequence continues at coordinate 25,532 of NZ_JARPLU010000005.1, forward strand.
CTTCAGTGCCTACTGTTAGCAAAACTGACATACCCTAAGATTAGCTAGTTGCCCAGCAGTGATTTAATCATAACAAATCTTCATAGAATTTGGCAAGTTGATCAGGTTAAAATTGGCGGCGGAGTAGGTCTAGGGCGCTACAGGCGCTGGCTCGTTGAATCCAGGAGCGTTCTCGCTGGTCCCCGAAACGAAATTCTTTGGCGGTAGCGGTTCCGTCGGGTTGGGCTAGTCCGATGTATACTAATCCGACGGGTTTGCTGTCTGTACCTCCTGATGGTCCAGCAATTCCGGTTATGGATAGTCCCCAGTGGGTTTGGAGGAGCGATCGCACTCCCAGAGCCATTTGTTCGGCAACTGTAGCGGATACTGCCCCCAATTGCTCTAAGTCGGTGGCATTAACTCCCAGGAGTTGGTGTTTGATGCGGTTATCGTATGCGATAACTCCACCTAAGAAATATTCGGAACTGCCAGAAATTTCGGTAATCATTTTACCCAAACCGCCGCCGGTGCAGGATTCAGCTACACTCAGGGTCTGTTGTGTTTGTCGCAAATGCTGACCGACCACGGAGGCGAGGGTGTCATCATCGGCACCATAACAGTTTAATCCGGCAATTTGTCTTAATTGGGTTACGATTGGTTCAATGAGTGCGGCGGCGCGGGTGGCAGATTCGGCACAGGCGGAAATTCGCAGTTTGACTTCGCCATAATTAGCATAGGGGGCTACTGTGGGATTTTGTAGGTCTAGGAAGGGGGCTACTTGTTCGGCTAATGCTGATTCGGTAATGCCCCAAAATTTGAGGATGCAGCTGTAGATGGTCTGAGAACACCAGCCTTGTAGCCGTAGGTAGGGAATGGCGATTTCTACCCACATTCGTTTCATTTCGGCGGGAACTCCGGGGAATGTTAGGATGGTGAGGCGATCGCCTTTTGGTTGCCAAATAATCCCCGGAGCGCTACCAATAGGATTGTAGAGGATGTCTGCCCCTTGGGGAATTAGGGCTTGTTTGCGGTTACTGGGAGACATTTCTCGCCCACGGCTGGCGAATTTTTGGGCAATATCTTGGATGATTTCTGGTTTTTCAATCAGGGGGGTCTGGAAAAAGTCGGCAATGGTTTCTACCGTCAGGTCGTCGGGAGTCGGTCCCAAGCCTCCGGTAAAAATTAGGAGTTGTGATCTTTCCGAGGCGATCGCGATCGCTTTTTTGAGACGTTCTGGGTTATCTCCCACCACAGTTTGATAATAGTGAGGAATACCAAGTTCGGCTAATTGTTCTCCCAGAAATTGGGCATTAGTATTAGTAATGTTACCCAGGAGTAATTCTGTCCCCACACAAATAATTTCAGCCGTCATATATTTGATGATGAAAAATCGTCAGAGATTATTAACTTGATGATTTGGCACGCTTTACGGCTTTCCAACTGGTATAACCCAACAATCCGGTAGCCCCCCAAGCATAGACCAAACCACTGGGAAAACCGGAGAAAGCCAGAGCCAAACTCCCTACCCATAGGGTGAGAGTATAGATAAAGAGAACGGTTAACCTTTGAGATAAACCCGCTTTTAGTAGTCGGTGATGCAGATGGCGGTTATCAGCAGCAAAGGGAGATTTTCCATGTCGTAATCGTTCAATAATAACTGCTGACATATCCAAAATCGGCACAGCTAGAATTAGATAGGGTAGTAAAACAGAGGTTACGGCGGTAGTTTTAACTAAACCAATAACTCCGACACCAGCCAAGGTAAACCCCATAAAATAGGAACCGCCATCGCCCATAAAAATCTGAGCGGGGTTAAAATTATATCGGAGAAATCCCAGACACCCCCCAGCTAGGGCGGCGGCAATGAGGGCGGCGGCGGGTTGATTCATATATAGAGATGCGATTAACATCACCACGGCTGCAATACCGGAAACTCCAGCAGCGAGACCGTCGAGACCGTCAATCCAATTTATAGCATTAGTCATTCCCACTAACCAAAGGACGGTGACGGGTAAACTTAACCAGCCGATATGTATTAAGCCGCCAAAGTAGGGGATACTCAGAAATTCAATGCGGACTCCGACCCACCAGACTGAACTGGCGATCGCTGTTTGTAAGATTAATCGAGTTAAGGGAGACAGACCAAATAAATCGTCTCCCAAGCCAATGAGAAAGAATGCTATAGCGCCTATAGCGACCCCTAAAATTTCAAATTCTTGTTTAGGGGGGAGGGGCTGACCATCTGCGCCGATAAAACCACCCAAGCACCAAACTAATAGTAGTGCGATGAGTGTACCGATGAAGATAGAAACTCCCCCCAAGCGAACCATAGGACGCTTATGCACTTTGCGATCGCAGGGTAAATCTACTCGTCCGCTTTTCAGCCCGATATTTTTGACTATCGGTGTACTCCACAGGACCACGACGGTAGAAATTACAAAGGCCAGCAGATGATAAAAAGGATAGGGCATCTGATCAAAGTTTTTTTGGGATGGGTGCTAAAAGCTAGTTCAGGGTGAGTCTACTATATTTTGAACCGCCTGATCACAGTCTCCCTTTAAAAGATGGGGGTATTGTTGGTTATTTTGGTACCCATCAGACCCAGAAATTGATTAAGTCAGTGCGGGAACTTTGATTTGTAGATGGGGATATAGGGGGAAGCGATCGCAAAGTTGGGCGACGCGCGCGCGACAGTCGGCTGTCACTGTGTCATCATCAGGATTTAATAGGCGATCGGCGATAATATTACCGATTTCCATAAATTCTGAAATTCCCATCCCTCTGGTGGTCATGGCTGGAGAACCTAACCGCAGACCACTGGTGACAAAGGGTGATTCTGGGTCAAAGGGGACTGTGTTTTTATTGGCGGTGATGTTGATTTCACTCATCAAGCGATCGGCAATTTTTCCGGTCATTTTCACCGATCGCAAATCCACCAACATCAGATGGTTGTCTGTACCACCAGAAACAATTTTTAAGCCCCGTTGCTGTAAGCAGTTAGCTAACGCTTGAGCATTGGCGATCACTTGGCTTGAGTAGGTTTTAAATTCCGGTTTTAGTGCTTCCCCAAAGGCGACCGCTTTACCAGCAATCACGTGCTCCAGGGGTCCGCCTTGAGTACCGGGGAAAACCGCTTTATCTAGTTTTTTGCCCAATTCTGGGTCACGGGTAAGGATTAACCCCCCCCTAGGTCCCCGCAGAGTTTTATGGGTGGTGGTGGTGACCACGTGACAATGGGGTAATGGGTTGGGGTGATGACCTGTGGCGACCAGTCCCGCAATATGGGCGATGTCCGCTAGGAGATATGCTCCCACCTCGTCGGCGATCGCTCGGAATTTGTCAAATTCAATAATCCGGGGATAGGCGGAATAGCCACAAATCATCAGTTTGGGTTGATGTTGTTTAGCCAGTTCCAAAATCTTGTCATAGTCCAAGGTTTCCGTTTCTGGACTGACTCCATAGTGGCAAACATTAAACCATTTACCCGACACATTGACCGGGGAACCGTGGGTTAAATGTCCCCCGTGGGATAGATCCATCCCCATGATTGTATCTCCCGGCTGTAGGAGAGCCAGGAACACCGCAAAATTAGCTTGAGCGCCTGAATGGGGTTGAACGTTCGCATGGGTAGCATCAAAGAGCTGACAAGCGCGATCGATGGCTATTTGCTCGATTTGATCGATAAATTCGCAACCGCCATAGTAGCGTTTTTTGGGGAGTCCTTCCGCATATTTGTTGGTGAGGACTGACCCTTGGGCAGCTAAAACGGCCGCGGAGGTAAAGTTTTCGCTGGCGATTAGTTCCAGGTGTTCCCGTTGACGCTGTAATTCCTGTCCGATGAGTTCTGTTACCGTTGGATCACTTTGGGCTAATTGGTCTAGGTTGGTGTCACTCACTGTATAAATTCCCCTTTCAGAGTTCTTAGGTTTTGGTACTATGGAGCGATCGCTTGAAAGTGCGCCCCAAATTCACCATCATAACCCGCTTACTGCCCCCAGATACATTTAACCCAGAAAAATCTGGCCGCGGCCAGTTGATATTTCCACCCCAGCCAACAAAATCTGAGCATTGGATGTATCCCGTGACACAACCTGATATTAATGGCCATGTTAAGTTGTGCATCAATCCTGGGGTCTTAACGAATCTCAAAATATAATGGGGATAGGGCTTCAGCAATCGCGGGGAGGGAGGATTATGTTAGTCATGGTCATGGAAAACCAAATTATTGAAAGCCATCAAGTGTGTCAGGGGTGTTTACTCGCCGACCATAGCGGTCAACCCCGATGGCGTGGCGACCATCTCAGTTGTGGTCATCTGATCCGTAAACCCGGAGATAATCAACCCGGTCAGTATGAGTGTCAGATGGGATTCCGCATTGCTAATATTTAACTGGCGGCGTGGGTTGAGCGATCGCTATTCATACTCCCGTTAGGTTTGGCTATAACGGGGGCTGTCTCTGTGAAATCTAAATTGGTAGTTGAGCCATATTCCGTCGTCACTGCGTTATCCTGGGAGTATCGACTTTTTTTGGTTAACAGGAGAGCTGACTATGAATTGGCGTGGGACAACGACTGTTCGCGATCGCATTTTTGCTTGTTTGCCCTATATGCTACCCTTGATGTATGGAGTACAGTTCGGCAGATTTTTATTAACTCAATTTCCCATACTACAGATTATTTTGATTCCCGTAGCTCCCCTAATGGCAATTTTTCAGTCTATTCCTTTTGCGGGTCTGATTGTCTTTTTCTTGCTGTATCTGCTGGTGGTGCGTAACGAAAATATCCCCCACTTTATCAGATTTAATGCCATGCAGTCGATTTTGTTGAATATTATCATTTTGGGCTGTAGTCTGATTTTGGGGATTATCCCATTGCAAGGGTTTATCCAAGAAACTCTGTTTAATATGATTTTCTTGGGTGTTTTAGCCTCTGTTAGTTATGGTATTGTCCAATCTATCCGGGGACAGTATGCAGAAATTCCGACTATATCCGATGCCGTTTATATGCAGGTTCGCTAAAATTACCAACTGTTAATATCTGGGGGCGGTCTTAGGGGCTGCCCTTGTTTTCCGACAGTCGGAAATAACTATTATATAGTAATCTCAAAAATACTGCCTTGTGGTTGGTTAGGGATAACTCTAATGTGTCCGCCGTGTGCTTCAACAACCATTTTACAAAAAGCCAATCCCAAGCCAATTTGAGAGACATTTTTAACTATTTTACCGATGTCATATTTATTAAAAATACTCGCTCTAAATTCCTCCGGGACTCCCGGACCAAAATCAACTACTTGGACCCTAGCACCTTTGGGGGTAAGATAATCAGCATTAATAATAATTTCACTATGACGGGGTGAGAATTTCGTGGCGTTGGAAAGTAAGTTATCTAAAACTCGTGTAAATAGTGCCTCATCCACTCTAATTGTACCACCAGGCGCGGGAAGTTGACAAATAAGTTGGATATTTTTTTGAGTGGCGATAACCTGGAAATTTTCCACAGTGGATTGAATAGTAGTACACAGATCAACATCCGCCAAATTTAACTCAATGTGTCGGTTTTCCATTTTCCCCATGATTACCAAGTCGTTGATTAACGCTTGTAAACGTTGGGCGGAGAGTAAGCATTTACCAATTTTATCTTCAATTTTATCGGGAAGTTCTGTCCTCTGTAAAAGATATAGGCTAAATAATACACTCATTAAAGGATTCCGCAGGTCATGAACTATCATATTGACCATATCTTCGCGGGATTTTAGAATAGCTTGCAGGTCATCATATTGAGACTTTATCCGCAACATAGAGTTAACTCTAGCAACGAGTTCCACCCGATTAATGGGTTTACTAATAAAATCATCAGCCCCGGTTTCTAAGCAGCGGGCGAGGTCTTCTTTACTGTCTAAGGCGGTGACCATAATAATGGGTAAAGTTTGCCATTTGCGAATGTCTTTAATAGCGCGACAAACTTGCTGGCCATCCATGTCGGGCATCATGACATCGAGTAAAATTAAATTGGGTTGCAGTATATCCAAGGAGGCGATCGCCCGAGTCCCATTAGATGTATAATGCAACTGATAATTTTGGTCTGATAATAAAGTTTCGATTACATCAAAATTATCGGGGTCATCATCTACAATCAGAATAGATGGCAAGGAAGATGTCATAAGTTAACTTTTCAGATGATATCCCAGTAGTTGTCGCAACTACCAAGACACGGGAGCCAGTCTAATTTGGGCTATTATAACATACATTTACCAACAAGGCTCTCCCAAAAGTAGACTATCGCAACCGCCAGACGGTGTATCTCGCAGTCGAGAACCTAAGCCCTCAAAAGAACTGTAACTATCATAAATGTTAGGAATTACATCTTGAGGGTCATCAAAACTGCCAACAGGAACAGATCCGATCGCAAAATCTACCGTTCCCGTGCTACTTCGGGCGGGAATGGCGGTCAGGGCGGCTTGAATAATTTGGGGCGGTGGAGGATTAGTGTTAAATGATAGATTTAAACCCGTGCGGCGAATTAAGCCGATAAAATTATTAAAGGCTTGACCACTACTAAAGCGGGTTCGTAGGGTGGCTGGGTCTGCGCGTCCGGTTCCTTGACCTTCGATGGCAAAATCCCCCGACTCAAAGGCTTGGGCGTTGGGGGCATTACTAACGGAACAGAATTGATTGACCAGTTGGGCTTTCCCACCGGAACCGCGACCGTGAACGCCCACCACGCGACCTTGGTTGTCAAATACAGGACCGCCACTCATTCCGGGACGGGTATTGTCTAAGTAAAAAATGCTATAACCGTTTTCGCTGCTGGCGGGGTTAACTACTCCGGTGACCGGTCCCCAGGTAAATCGTCTTTGGCGACGGGCTGCCCTCCCGGTACAGCGTCCGGTGGTGGCATCTCTTTCTTTTTCGGGGTCAGGCCAGCCGGAAACATAAATAGGGTCGCCCACATTGAGGGAGTTTTCGGTGGCGGAAGGGGCTACAGGATAGTGATGATCGCTTTCAAATACTACTACGGCTAGATCCGGTCCGTCTACTCTCGTGGGTAGGGTGATGGAATAACAGCCAAATCTCATTAAATTTCCTGGGGTGGGAGAACCGTTGAGGGGACAGCCTCGCCCATCGTTGGGTTGTTGGACTATATGAACTTTACCGTCACTGGTGCGGATACCGTAAGAGATTCCAGCATTTAGGTCTCGCTGTCGGAAGTTGTGGCTAACAGTCAGAACATAGTGGCGATTACCTTCGCGGGCGATAATGACACCAGAACCGGGATGCCATACGCCATCGGGGTTGTTTTGGCTGGCTAGGGGATTTCTGTAGTTATTTTCTAGGGCTTCGATGAGTTCCGGTCGCAATTCTGGCGCAATTAATACGGTGGTTTGGCTGGCGATGGAGTTGATTTCTGCGGGGGAAAGTGCAGCCAGGGCTGCGGGCGCTAGAGTCGCTAATAGGGAGACTCCGGCTAACAGTAGTAGATTTTGAGTAAGCGATCGCATTTTTGTCATCGTTCCTAACCTGATATTTGTTCTGGTTTACCAAAACCATTGCGAGGGTGAAGATACGGGAGAAACGGGTTCAACGGGGGGTGAGGGTTTGGGGTTGATGGTGTTTGCTGATGTGAAATTGGGGGCGAGTTGTAACACGGTGTGAATGGGAACCGCCCAACTGTACTCAACCAGTTTTGCTGCTAGGGCGGGGTCGGGGGATGAACCGTCTACAAATTCATAAGCATTTCCCCACAGTGGATATTTGTGCATTCCATTAATAGCCACCAGTTCCCCTCGGCGATTTAATAGGGGTCCGCCACTCATTCCTGAAAAAATGTCGTTGGTGTATCCTACCTGATAACCTCCGATAAATGGCTGTGGCATCCAAAGGGAGACTTGACCTTCTGTAATCACAAACCCTTGGGGGGCTGATGGGTCGGGTTCTAAGGGAAATCCAGCCGCGATTACGGTTTCTCCTAGGTCTACTGGGGTGGAGGCGATCGCTGCTACATTATAGGAGTGATCTACACTGCGAAATTGCACAATCCCTAAATCATTGTGAAACCAAGATATAGAGTTAACTATTTCGGCAGCATGGATGCGGTTATCGTAGGTCTGGACTCGATAATTTTGCCCTCCCCCTGGTAGCAAAACATGATCATTGGTGACCACTGTATAAATGCCACCCTGATGGTCAATAATTACCCCGGTTCCCCACATCCTTCCTGAATAAACGCGGACAGTAATCTGTCTAGCTTTTTGGTGCAGTGCGGCTGTTGAGGGAATTGGTGGACTGGTGTTGGCGGCTAGGGTTGGTTCCCGCTGAAATTGTCTGCTTTCTTCTTCTGTCAGCACTTGTGCTTGACAGCTTAATCCTAACAGGGGAAAACTAATGGCGATCGCTCTCGCTAAAAATTTGAGTGGTTGCTGCACCTTAGATACTTGAGATACTTGGTAGATATTTGAAGGCTCACCACGCTGTCCCCGGTTGAGAACTGGGGGGGTCTGATGGTGTCATGGGTGCGGGGGTAGAACTTTCGGCGGGAACTCCCCCTAAAAATTGATCAAAGTTGATGTAGACACCTGCATCATCTTCGCTTTCAAATAGGATATCACTGGCTCCTCGGCGGATGTTGAACAGTCGCTGAAGTTTACTTTCGGCGGGTTCGGGGTCGTCCGCTTTCATGGTAAATAATATGGTGTTACTAGCGCAGGGCATTCCATGATCGGAAACTACGCAAATTACTGGTAAATTGTTGACATATCCGGCGGTTAGATATCTCAGTTGTCCAGTATGGGAAAAGTTGGTAAACCTTTGGGCGATTTCCTGACAGCGGCGTTCTGGGGAATAGCCAGAGGCGCTGAAATATTCAGAATATAAGCTAACTATGGGTTTATTTCCGGCGGGTGTGCGAGCATAGACGGTGGGATAGCCTATGGGGGAGTTCATGTCGCAGTAAAAGGATGTTGCTTGCGCTTGGGCGACATCAGGCGGCTGAAATACGGCGAAACCTCCCAAGGCAATGGCTGCTACAGTTGCTAGTTGCACAGTTGGATTTTTTTGCATTTTATAAGCCCTTGAGACCTTACCTTATATTATGGACGGTTTGGGGGCGATCGTCAACTATTAAGAAATGATTATGTTTTGGGAATTTTAGGAAAATTTATGCTAAATAATAATTCTAGTAACTTGGTGTAATCTAGTTAACCATAATCAGTTAGGCGGGTTAAGCAATGTTGGGGGTGAGATGATCAACCTGAATAATTGCTCCCGCCTTTCTAGGTGGAAATGGCTAGGCTGTTATTAAAGTAAGTTTCTATGGGTAAATGGTTTAGGATTATTTCCGGCGTAAGTGGCGACGATATGACCATCCCCAATTAATTGATATTTATAGGTCACTAATCCTTCTAAACCTACGGGACCTCTGGGGGGCATTTTGTGGGTACTGATACCAACTTCCGCCCCAAAACCATAGCGAAAACCATCAGCAAAACGGGTGGAACAGTTATGAAATACTCCGGCTGAATCTACAATTGCCATAAAGGTTTGGGCGGCTTCTTGGTCTTCGGTAATGATGCCATCTGTATGCCCTGAACCGTAGGTATTAATATGAGAAATGGCGGCTTCTAAATTTTCGACTACTTTAATTGAGAGAATTAAATCAGTATATTCTGTCTGCCAGTCTGCGTCTGTGGCTGGGGCAATATTGACGATTTTTTGGCTGTGACTATCCCCCCTTAATTCTACTCCTTTTTGTTGGAGTTCTGCGGCTAGTTTGGGTAAAAATTGCGGGGCTATTTGCTGATGCACTAACAGGGTTTCTAGGGCATTACAAGCGGCTGGATATTGGATTTTTGAGTCAATGACTATGGGTAGGGCTTTGGATATATCTGCCTCCCGGTCTATATATAGATGACAAATACCATCCGCATGACCTAAAACGGGAATCCGGGTATTTTCCTGGACGAATTGTACAAAAGAATTGGAGCCCCTGGGGATAATTAAATCGACATATTTATCTAACTGCAATAACTCAATAATTTCGGAGCGAGTAGTTAATAACTGTACGACTTCGGGATTGACTGCTGTTGTGGCTAGTCCCTGGCGGATGGCTTTGACGAGTTCTCGACAGGAATTAATCGCCTCTTTGCCACCTTTTAAGATTACGCCATTTCCCGACTTGACGGCTAAGGCGGAAATTTGAATAACGGCATCTGGTCGCGCCTCGAAGACTACTCCTAAGACTCCTAAAGGACAAGTTAGCCGGCGCAAGTTTAAGCCTTGGTCTAGTTCCCGATTAATTTGAATTGCGCCTACTGGGTCGGCTAATTTTTCGACATCTCGCAAGCCGGAAATCGCGCCTTTTAACTTGGCTTCATCGAGTTTTAAGCGGTTATAAAGAGGTTTCGCAATACCATCAGCTTGGGCTTGCTGACAGTCCATCTGGTTGGCGGCGAGAATGTCTGGGGCGGCATTTTCTAGGGCTTGGGCTATGGATGCGATCGCCTGATTTTTGGCATCTGTAGATAAAACAGCCAATTGGCGGGCTGCTGCTTGGGTTTTTTGGGCGGTTTCAATTAGCAACGGAGAAATAGTCATGGTCAGCAATTTATGTAAAATATAGTTAAGCAGTAGTAGTGGACAGTAGACAGCTATAATAATTATAGCAAACAATTGACGGGGAACCTATCAACTGTGAAATTTTCTGGTCTATAATATATCCAAATCACGGGCTAAATCTGGAGTGAAACCATGACTAAAAAACGGAAAAATTGGTTAACTATTGCTGGGATTGTGGGCGGGGTGCTGATTGTCCTAGCTGCGATCGCCAATGTGACTTTATCAAGGGTAGATAGCCAATTGCAAAACTACCTAGAAAATACAGTGAGTTCTACCCTAGGAGTACCGACCGAAATTCAATCTTTGAGTTTGGATAAATTGCGGGGTGATTTGCGGATTAATAATCTGACCATCAACAATCCTGATAATTTTAGCACTCCCCATGTTCTCAAGATTCATCAGGTGGATATTGATGTGACTCCGAGAAGCCTGTTAACTGATGTGGTGGAAATCAATAATTTCGCGATTAACTATATTGATGTCAACATCGAACAGAGACTACTAAACAACAATATCTTGGCAATTATCAATAATCTGAAATCCACCCAACCTTCGGAACCGCAGACACGGACTGAAACCACAGAGGAAACCTCGAAAACTAAGCTAAAAATTAACTTTGATGTTATCGATGTTCAGAATACTAAAGTTAATGTGACTTTAGCACCTTTGGGATTTGCCAGTTCTCTCGATTTTCAACTCCCTAACCTGCGTCTAACTAATGTGTCATCAGAGGACTTTGAAGAAATTTTGACCAGCGACTTGATTCGGCAAGTTGTACAAGATATATTCGAGAGTATTATTAGAGATGGTGGGGAAAAAATCCCGGAGATTTTACAAGAAGCGATCGCCCCGGAAACTAATCCGAGCTAAATGATGATAAGTTGTAGCCAGTTGATGGTAAAATGGTAGTGGTTATCTAAACTACACGGTCACAAATCAGTCATGTCTACTACCCAAATCATCTATATCCGTGGCGCGAATATTCTGCTACCGGATGGCAATTTCAGCTTAGGAGATGTTAAACTGGGGGGGGGTAAAATTCTGGAAATTAGTTCAGAACTTCCCGCCGCCGGAGAGTCAGAAATGGACCTAAATGCAGAGGGGTTAACTCTGTTACCGGGAGTAATTGACCCCCAGGTTCATTTTCGGGAACCGGGACTAGAATATAAAGAAGATTTATCAACAGCCAGTCGCGCCTGCGCTAAAGGTGGCGTTACGTCGTTTTTGGAGATGCCGAATACTCGCCCTTTAACTAGCACAAAGGAAGCGTTGGCGGATAAACTAGAAAGGGCTGCCCAAAAGTGTTTGGTAAATTATGGCTTTTTTATGGGGGCGACTCCTGAGAATTTACCGGATTTATTAGAGGCTAACCCGAGTCCTGGGATTAAAATTTTTATGGGGTCAATGCACGGACCTTTATTGGTCGATCACGAAGAAATTTTAGAACCGATTTTTGCTAAAGGCGATCGCCTAATTGCGGTACACGCGGAAAACCAGGACCGGATTAATCGTCGGCGCGAGGAATTTGCGGGACAAACAGATCCAGCCATTCACTCCCAGATCCAGGATGAACAAGCCGCCCTAGAAGCCACCCAACTGGCTCTGAAGCTGTCTAAAAAGTATCAACGAAGATTGCACATTTTGCATCTATCTACAGGTATAGAAGCCGAATTGCTGCGACAGGATAAACCCGCCTGGGTAACAGCAGAAGTTACCCCCCAACATTTGGTGCTAAATATCACCGATTATGGTAAAATTGGCACCAAAGCTCAAATGAATCCGCCTTTGCGATCGCCTGAAAATAATGAAGTTCTCTGGCGAGCGTTGTTGGATGGAGTCATCGACTTTATTGCTACAGATCACGCCCCCCACACCCTAGAAGAAAAAGCCAAACCATATCCCAATAGCCCTTCAGGAATGCCGGGAGTTGAGACATCCTTACCAGTGATGCTAACTCAGGCGATCGCCGTCGGACGTTGTAGTGTTGCCCAGGTATCTAACTGGATGTCAACAGCCGTAGCAAAAGGTTATAATATCCCGAATAAAGGAGCGATCGCCCCTGGTTATGATGCTGACTTAGTGTTAGTTGATTTAAACAATTATCGCCCAGTTTTAGCCTCAGAATTGCAAACCAAGTGTGGCTGGAGTCCCTTTGAGGGTTGGCAGCTAACCGGGTGGCCAGTGGTTACTATTGTCGGAGGTCAAGTAGTGTATGACCATGGCAAACTTAACTTAGAAGTAAGAGGGAAAGCCTTGACATTTGACCATCATTAAACCCCTAAACATCAGCAAATATTGACGAACAGAAATTCAACCTATGGCACAATCAAAACTCAATAATGATCCGCTTTGGTTCAAAGATGCGATTATTTACGAAGTGCCAGTCCGCGCCTATTGTGATAGTAATGGCGATGGTATTGGCGACTTTGCTGGACTCACGGAAAAATTAGATTATCTGGAAGAACTCGGCATCACTGCCATCTGGATTTTACCATTTTTCCCCTCTCCCTTGCGAGATGATGGTTATGATATTTCCGATTACCGAGATGTTAATTATATCTATGGTAATTTAGATGATTTTAAAACCTTTCTGGATGCCGCCCATGAAAGGGGAATTAGGGTAATCATCGAGTTAGTAGTTAACCACACTTCCGACCAGCACCCGTGGTTTCAGCGGGCGAGGAGACTCCCCAAAGGCAGTAAAGAACGGGAATTTTATGTATGGAGTGATACCCCCGACAAATACCCAGAAGTTAGGATTATTTTCCAGGATTTTGAGACCTCTAATTGGGCGTGGGACCCGGTAGCAAAAGCCTATTATTGGCATCGTTTTTACTCCCATCAACCGGACTTAAATTATGAGAGTCCCGAATTGCAGCAAGCCGTGTTAGAACTCGCGGATTTTTGGTTAGGAATGGGAGTAGATGGGATGCGCTTAGATGCAGTCCCCTATCTGTGTGTGAGGGAAGGAACCAACTGCGAAAACCTGCCAGAAACCCATGCCTTTTTGAAAAGATTACGGGCTTATATTGATAGCAAATATGAGGATCGGATGCTATTAGCGGAAGCCAATCAATGGCCGGAAGATGCCGCCGCTTACTATGGGGAAGGTGATGAATGTCAGATGAATTTTCACTTCCCGTTAATGCCTCGTTTGTTTATGGCATTACGAATGGAAGATAGTTTCCCCATTGTGGATATTCTCAACCAAACTCCCTCTATTCCTAATAATTGTCAGTGGGCATTATTTCTGCGTAACCATGACGAGTTAACCTTAGAAATGGTGACAGACGAGGACCGAGATTATATGTATCGGGTCTATGCAGAAGATACCCAAGCGCGACTAAATTTAGGCATTCGTCGCCGTCTCGCGCCACTACTGGGGAACGATCGCCGCCAAATTGAACTAATGAATAGTCTGCTGCTTTCCTTACCAGGAACTCCCGTGCTGTACTATGGTGATGAAATTGGTATGGGGGATAATATATATATAGGCGATCGCAATGGAGTTCGCACCCCCATGCAGTGGAGTCCTGACCGTAACGCTGGCTTTAGTCGTGCCAACCCTCAGAAACTGTATCAACCAGTTATTTTAGACTCTGAATATCACTACGAAGCCATCAACGTGGAAGCGCAAAGCGCTAATCCTAATTCCCTGCTGTCATGGATGAAACGTTTAATTGCGATGCGGAAACGTTTTCAAGCCTTTGGACGTGGAACTTTTGAACTGTTACATCCCGAAAACAGGAAAGTATTAGCATTTGTCCGCACCTACTCTGGGGAACATATTTTAGTAGTGGCAAACCTGTCGCGATTTGTGCAGAGTGTAGAATTAGATTTAACCCCATTCCAGGGAATGGTTCCCGTGGAAATTTTCGGGCGAAATCAGTTCCCCAAAATTGGTGAATCTAGCTATTTTCTGAGTATCGCACCCTATGGATTTTACTGGTTTATGCTTCAGTTTGATCCAGCCACCAGCCTGCTACCACGTCCCCGCCACCAACTGCCAGCTTTAGAAGTGGCTAAAAGTTGGCATCAAATATTTTCTCAGTCGGATACCCGCGAACGTTTAGAGTCTTTATTCCCGGAATATCTGCATCGATCCTCGTGGTTTCTTAGTAAATCTAGGGTTATGCAGTCGGTGACAATTGCTGATTTTATTCCGATTCCTTTTCCGAAACAGGAAGCAGCTATTGTCATGCTAAATGTAGACTATACGGAAGGGTTTGCCGAAACCTATGTAGTGCTGTTATCTTGTGCTATTGGTGAACAATCAAAAGAAGTTAGTGCTAACTTTCCTAGTGCGGTGCTGGCTTCAGTAAAAATCGATGGTCAAGAGGGGATTTTATTTGAAGCAAGTGCTGATCAAGACTTCTTAACTCTCCCCCTAAATATGATTCGGAACCGCCAACAGTATAAGGGTAAACATGGCACTTTAACGGCGACGACTACAGAGGCGCTGGCGGGGGTAGATATGAGTCAAGAGAAACTCAACCCTCAGCTAATGGGAAAAACGGATAAAAATGCCTTAGTTGTTTATGGCGATCGCCTAATTTTCAAATTCTTCCGCCGAGTCGAACCGGGTATTAATCCCGAATTAGAAATTCGCAGTTTTTTGGGACAGAAACAACAATTAGAACACATTGCGCCAGTAATGGGAGGGTTAAAATATCAACCCCGTCGCGGAGAGTCTACAACTTTAGGAGTTTTGCAGGTATATATTCCCGATGGTGTTAAGGCTTGGAATTATACTTTAGATAATCTCCGAGACTTTTTCGATCGCATAACTTTACCAACCACGGAAACTCCGGTGGAGGTTCCCTCAGAATCTCTGCTAACCTTAAAAAATGAGGAAATTCCCGAAGAAGTAGGGATCGCGATCGGATCATATCTGAGTAATATTCAACTACTAGGTCAACGCACAGCCGAGTTACATATTGCCTTATCCAGCGATACGGACGATCCGAATTTTACCCCAGAACCCTTTTCATCTTTGTATCAGCGATCGATTTATCAATATTCCCGAAACCTGACCGGACAGGTAATGCTAAAGCTGAGAAAAGGACTGGGTTCTATGAAACCGGAAACCCGCGATTTAGCCAAAAAAGTTCTGAGTAAACATGAGTATATTTTAGGGCGTTTTCAATCCCTACTGAACCTCAAAATTACCGGAATGCGAACCCGTTGTCATGGGGACTATTCCTTAGATGAAATCCTCTATACAGGTAAAGATTTTTGGGTGATTGACTTTGAGGGAGAAACCTACCGCACTTTAAATGAAAGGCGGATGAAGCGATCGCCTTTGCGGGATGTCGCCGCCATGTTACAATCCCTCAATTATGCCACTCGTGTGGCTTTACTCAACGAGGTAGAAAATGGCATGATTCGACCCGAAAACGTACCCGAAATGGAACAATGGGCGAAAATCTGGTATAATTGGGTAGGTGCTAAATTTTTGGGCAGTTATTTAGAAGTAGCTAAAGAGGATGGATTTTTACCCAAGACCAAGCAGGAATTACAGGTATTGCTGGACAGCTACCTCCTAGAGCGAATTATCCAAAGTTTAGACTTCCACTATAATCGCAATCAACAACTAATTGATATTCCCTTACAGCAACTCTTAGAGGTTGTGGTCTAAAGGTTTATCGAATCGATGGGGAGGCGGAGCATTGACAGTGTAACCCGCCTCTACCGGGTCATGAATAATTGATAATCAACCATTAATTATTCATCATAGTCTTGCTCAAGAATCCGCCAACTCACAGATTTAATCGAAGGATCTAAACTTAATCGGCTAATTATTTGCTCCAACAAATTATCATCACGATTCTGGGCTATCATTTCAGCTTCAACCTCAACCAAATGATTAAAGTCATCCAAATCTTGACTCCGCAAAGAACGCAGCTTAATTTTCTTCATTTGACCCAGAGCATCCAGTAACAAAATCCTGACATTAGCTTCCTCATTACCCCGACAAACCAGGGAACAGAGATAATTAAATTCCAATTCAGTCCCTTCTGTAGGTTGCTGGTTAATGCGAAGACTCAAGGGGCGCAAAACCGTGTTAGCAATCAAAACCGCACCGGCTCCCATAAATGCTTCGGAAAAAAAACCAGCCCCCGATAAAGTCCCAATTGCCGCAGCGCACCAAATAGTCGCCGCCGTATTCAACCCCTTAACCGTGAGGCCTTCTTTTAAAATTACACCCCCAGCCAGAAAACCAATTCCAGACACAACTTGAGCCGCAATGCGGGTAGGGCTACCCTCTCCGGGAGTCATCACGGAAAGAATAACAAACATAGACGCTCCCGTGGCTACCAATGTATTAGTCCGTAACCCAGCCATGCGCTGTCGCCACTGACGTTCAATTCCCAAAGCCGAGCCTAACAAAAATGCCACAGTCAGTCTCAGCAATGTTTCTGTCCACTCCATGTATCACCTTCCGATTGTGGTTCGATGGACTCTGTACACAGTTGAGTTAAACTATGCCAAGAACCTACTGACTGCTGATTTTAGGATATTTTCGGCAGCACTCACCGGAAAAATAAGTGATGGGGAGGGGTTCAACCTCCCCATATTGCCCTATTCGGGAGCGGTTATGATTCGGGTTGGGAGTCTTGCAACTCCTCCCACAACTGTTCCAGACGCTCCATTGCTTGTCCGGGTGAGATTTTACCACTGGTTTCTAAAGCACAGGCGATCGCCACTTGATTAGAAAAATCCTGAAAAACTTGGTTAAAACGCAGATGTTCTGAAGTCAGTTGTCCGCGATAGCGACAATGGGGAGATAACATTTGTTGCAAAACCAGCCGATCTTCGCTCCGATCATTGATAGCAGCAGTAGTTTTTTGTCCATATTCAGCCAAAATTTGATTCAAATAATAGTTATCCTGTGCCTCTAACTTCTGAATCAAATGCAAAATCAAGGGAAGATTAACTTGGGCAATTAATTGATGCCATGACCGCTGCCACCATGAATATTTGAGACTAGGTACTGATTCCCCTAACTGGTTCAATGTGCAAGCTGGAGATAAAATAGATTGCTCGGAGGAACTCGCCATTTTGCGTAAAGTCTCCCGACGGGATGCCGAAGATTCCCGTTTTGCCATAGCTTTGTAAATTTGTGCAATTTCCTGTTTCCGCAAACAAATTTGTTTGAGGGTAGAAATAACACTGGGGCGGGAAGTGATAGCTTGACTCATCATCATGTTCTTATCTCCTTAGTTGTTACAATCTTTTTGCCAGCTTAGGGTGATTCCGTGACTCAGATACTGGGTTTAATGGCAGTTAACTAACGCCAACCAGTAACCCCACTAGGGAAAAATAAATCCACAGACCGGAAAAGTCTTTAATTGTGGTGATAAATGGATCGGCACCAGGACCGTGATCAAAGCCTAGTCTTAGCATAATCATCGGTAACATTGCCCCTAAAATTGCTCCCAGAGTAATTACACAAGCTAGGGCAATTCCGACGGCTAAACCGAGTTGGGGGATATCGTTAGGTAATCCTTGCCAGAAGTAGGCGGCTACTCCCGCCACAGTGCCTAAAATCACCCCGATAATCAAGCCAATGCGAACTTCTCGGAATAGATAAGCAGTAAACTGGCTGGGGTGAATTTGACTCCAGGCTAAACCACGGGCGAAAATAGTGCTTGATTGAGTGCCGACATTTCCTCCCATATCCATGACTAGGGGAATAAATACGGCAGCCGCCACGATCGCCTCTAGGGTATCTTCAAACCTTTCGATCACACCACCGACTAAAAAACCGCCAATCAGGGTGACAATTAAGAAAATTATCCGCAGTCTAATGGCATATATGGAAGGACCACGCACCAGTTTTTCACTCCAGCCTTGATCGCGGGTTAATAAATTCCCGACTCCGGCTTGGCCTAAAATTGTCTCGGTGGCTTCTTCTTCCACTAAGTCAATCACATCATCAAAGGTGATATCTCCAATTAATCGCCCTTCGTTATCGACTACGGGAATGGCGGGAAGGTCGTTATTTTTCAGGAGTTTAGCCGCTTTTAAATCGCGATCGCTGGCGCGGACGGCAATGGTTTCTCCCTCGGCTAATTCACCAATAATTTGATGGGGGTCGAATCTAATCAGGTTAACGGTAGAAACAAATCCGCGATAATATCTTTCGGCATCAATAATAAACACAACCGCCAGTTGATTCGGGTCTAATTCCGATTGGCGGATAATGCTTAGGGCATCCGCAACGGTCATGTTACTGCGGACTGTAATAAACCGCAGATTCATAATTCTTCCCGCACTATTTTCGGGATATCCCAGTAGTAAGTTAACGGTTTCCCTGGCTTGGGGACTGAGTTTCCCTATCAGTCGCTTAGTCACTTTAGCCGGAAGTTCCTCAAATAGCTGCACACGATCATCAGGATCAAGTGCTTCCAGAAGCGTCATTACTTCGGGATTTTCCATATCTTGAATTAGATCGGCTTGTTCTTCCGGGCGTAAATATTCAAAAACAGCGATCGCTCGGTTTTTTTCTAGTAATCGAAACGCTATAACTCGCTTATGGGGTTCAATTTGCATCAGCAGTTGTACCAATTCCGAAGCTGGTAAACTATTCGCCTCTTTTTTCGCCGCTTCTAATGCAAAAGGTTGTAGTAAATCGTTCAAAACATTGCCACGCATTTTTCACCTCTACTCACGAAATACCGGATAATTGGCAGCATCAAACCATGTTTATTGCCTTAATTTTTTGAGGATATTTGCCAGCACAAATCGACTCACAAAAGGTCATTTTGGGAGTGGCAAAAGTAGACCAAACACAGTTTCAGGCTGAATAAATCCTCAAAGATCCAACCTGTCAACCAGTCCACTGGCTGCACTATTTATTCAATAATCAAACATCCAAAAACAGCCTGGCTTTTTCTTCCAATAACCAGAAAAAACCAACTCGAAATTGATTGAAATATTCAGTAATAGTCTAGGGGGTTTACCTCCTTCCTTCCCAGTCACTATGCCCAGCAGTGACCGGAGATGAACCCCCTAATCTCTAATAAAGCGATCGGGGCAAATTCATCAAACCAATCAACTGCCAGCCACACCTAGGGCCAGGGTCAGGGTCTTCTGTAGACGAATCGGACTCTTGATGTGTAGTTATAAAACTACTACTACCAGGAATCTCCATTGGTTTAGTTTCCTCAAAAAGTTAAAGCAAACTTGTGGCATCCAAGCTGGCATAAACCAGCCTTCTGCCATACACCTTAGCATTGTAAGCATACAATCTGGTTTTTGTCAATACCATTGACCGGAAAAAATACTTTTCACCCCCAGAGATATCCGATTAAGATCTTCTTGGAGTAGGGGAGGCCATTCGACACCCTGTTTAGACTTGAGAATCAATTGCTGATGGCTTTCCATGGCTAATTGATACAAAGCCAACACCAGGGGGCGATCGAAGTTATCGGTTTCTTTGAGGGAGTCATACACCAGTTTAATTGCTAACAAAATCGATGTCACTTGACCAGGGACCGGGGGCTTACCTTCTTTCAGACGAATTAAAAAGGCATCGGGGTTATTTTGTATTTCCAAAGCCATACCCTGGTCAATTAAGAAACTACGGGCAGTTTTATAGTCCATTTTTCATCAGTAACAATGAATAATTAACAATTAATAATTAACAATTAATAATTAACAATTAATAATTAACAATTAATAATTAACAAT
>NZ_JARPLU010000005.1:45825-45947 GCF_032349615.1 Limnospira sp. PMC 1279.21
TAATAATGATTCGGGTGGGGGTGATGATTTACCGCTGTGGGGCGGGTTTACCAAAACCCCCGTGGGGTGATGATTTACCGCTGTGGGGCGGGTTTACCAAAACCCCCGTGGGAATGATGATT
>NZ_JARPLU010000005.1:45957-64079 GCF_032349615.1 Limnospira sp. PMC 1279.21
TGATGATTTACCGCTGTGGGGCGGGTTTACCAAAACCCCCGTGGGAATGATGATTGACAGCAGAACCCGCCCCTACAGGATGAACAACTAATAATTATTAATTATTAATTATCCGGGTGGGGTGATGATTGACGGGAGTGGGGCGGGTTTACCAAAACCCCGGTGGGAATGATGATTTACAGCAGAACCCGCCCCTACAGGATGAACAACTAATAATTATTAATTATTAATTATTAATTATTAATTATTAATTATCCTACTCCCATTCGATGGTTCCTGGGGGTTTAGATGTGATATCGTAAACTACCCGATTGACCCCTCGCACTTCATTGACAATGCGGTTAGAAATAGTTTCGAGTAAATCGTAGGGAACCCGCGACCAGTCGGCGGTCATACCATCTTCACTAGAGACAAATCGCAACACGACGGGATAGGCGTAAGTACGCTGATCTCCCATAACTCCTACACTGCGGACGGGAAGCAATACGGCGAAGGCTTGCCAAAAATCATGATAAACGCCGGATTTGTGAATTTCATCACGGACGATAAAATCAGCATCACGGAGAATATTCAGTTTTTCGGCGGTAACTTCCCCCAGAATACGAATGGCTAAACCCGGACCGGGGAAGGGGTGGCGGCGGACGATTTCTTCGGGTAAACCTATCGATCGCCCAACTTTGCGAACTTCATCTTTAAACAGTTTACGGAGAGGTTCAACTAATTTGAACCGTAAGTCCTTGGGTAAACCGCCAACGTTGTGATGGCTTTTGATTTTCACGGCTACCCTTTCCCCAGTTTTCGGGTCAACATTGGTATCGGCTGACTCAATGACATCAGGATAAAGGGTTCCCTGGGCGAGATAGTCAAAGGGTCCGAGACGGGCTGATTCTTCTTCAAATACCTGGATAAATTCCGCCCCAATGCGTTTGCGTTTTTCTTCGGGGTCGGTCACTCCTTTGAGTTTTTCCAGAAAGCGATCGCGGGCGTTAACGTATTCAACAGAGATATGAAACCGAGCATCAAATAATTTTACCAGTTTTTCGGGTTCATATTTCCGCATAAACCCCTGGTCAATAAACATACAGGTAAGTTGATCTCCGATCGCCTGATGGAGTAAAAATGCCAGAGTTGAGGAGTCCACGCCGCCAGAAAGGGCTAATAATACCCGTTTATCTCCTACTCTAGCCCGAATCTCGCGGATAGCTTCTTCGACAAAGGTTTCTGTCGTCCAGGTCGGTTCACAGTCGCATATATGATAAACGAAATTCCTGATTAAGGCTTGACCACCAATAGAGTGAACTACTTCGGGGTGAAACTGAACTCCATAGAGTTGGCGTTCATGGTGAGCGATCGCTGCACAGCGTGTATTCTCGGTATGGGCGAGAACCTCAAACCCTTCTGGTAGTCTGGTACAGGAGTCACCATGACTCATCCACATGGTAGACCCTTGCTCTACATTAGTGAGTAAATCGGTCGGATCATCAATAGTTAGGGAAGCCTTACCATATTCGGCTAGTTTAGCGCGTTCTACCCCTCCCCCCAGTTGTTGAACCATTAACTGCATTCCATAACATACACCCAACACCGGAACCCCCAGATTCCAAATTTCTGGGTCACAATGGGGGGCTTTTTCGTCATAGACCGAACTAGGTCCACCGGATAAGATAATCCCTTTTAAGTTCAGGTCGGCTAATTTTTGGGCGCTGGTGCGATAGGAAATGACTTCGGAATAGACTTCGGTTTCCCGAATGCGACGGGCGATCAGTTCGGAGTATTGGGAACCGAAATCTAAGATGACAACCATTTCCCGATTAACTGAGGTAACCGGTTCGGCTATTGGTGTCGGTCGAGTTTGCTCTGGGGCTGAGGTTTGCACAGTCATATTTAGTTCAGGGTTGTAGATGTTAATAGAGTCATGGGGCTAGTGGGTTCTGGTAGCACCGGGAGGAGTGAAAATGCGAGAATTTTGCTGATAATTTGTTGAGAGACTATCTTAACCAGCATAACAAATTTGCTGCCAAATTGTATCACCGATCGCACTTTTGCAGATAATTTGACGTTGGCGATCAAATAACACTGACCCCACCTGGACATTTACTTCGGCGTGGGTGTGGATATAGGCGGCGGCGCGATGATCAATAGCCGAGGCGATCGAACCATATATGCGATCGACCCAATCCCCTTTTAGTTCCCGCAGGTACAATAAAGCATCTTCGGTGGTCGGAGAATGCAAAACCTTCTGTAGATCTGGGGTTGGTAATCCCATATCCGCACAGTGGGCGGTTAAAATTTCTAAGCGTCCGTCTGCGAGGTGGTGATGGGTGTGGAAAATACCCCCAGCCATTTTGATCAGCTTTCCGTGATATCCAAATAGTAAAATTGATTCAACTTCCACAAATCCTGCTGTTACTAGCATTGGTCCCAACCAGTTAGCCGTTTTGACAATTTGTTCGGGCTTAATACCTAAATGGGTGGCTAGGTCGAATCCATTTTCACCAATACAAAATACTAGGGTCTGAAAGTCGGTAGCTTTGGCTTCCAGGGTCTCCCGATACACTTCCAACTGTTCCGGGACGCTGAGGGGTTGGGATATACCTGTTGTCCCCAGCAATGATAGTCCTTGGATGACTCCAAAGGCTTCGTTAGATGTGCGTTTGGCTAGTTTTTTGCCTTCTGGTAAAATAATGGTAACTTGAATGCGATCGCCTAGTGATACCAGGGATTTCAGGTTACTTAAAATCAGGGATTTGGCATATTTATAAATCGCCGCCTGTTCCCCTTTTTCCTGGACTCCCACCCCTTCACCACCGACAATTTTAATGGGGGTTTCTAGGGAGTTAATATTACGGCCTATTATTTCTACTATTGCCCAAACTGGTGTATGGCGAGTAATATCTAAGTTATCTCCTGGGTCTGAACGAGTAATTCCTAAAGCGGCATGATCACTAATACGAGCCACCTGTTCGATCGCAATTTCCGCCGTTTCTGGTGGGTCAATTAAATCCACGTTCACCGTATTTTTATCATTAGGGGTCGGGTCTTGGAGATGCTCCAAAGCTGCGATCGCCGCCGCACAAGCAAAAACCGGGAGTGTATATCCAGAACGAGGTTTAGTCATAAGTCAAACCTAGATATGAGTAAATTATATATATCATCTTCTCCCATATTTTACCCTACCTTATTAATCAATTTACCTACCCCTGTCACTTCCACAACTACCTCATCTCCAGCAGTTAGGAAACGGGGGGGATTAAATCCCATACCTACCCCCGCCGGAGTACCTGTCGCAATAATATCTCCTGGTAATAGAGTCATTCCCGCCGACAGAGTAGATATAATTGCGGGGACATCAAAGATAACTTGATCAAACTTAGCTTGTTGTCTTTTTTCCCCATTCACCCAACAGCAAATCTCAATATTTGCCGGGGGTGGCATAATCGAACGATGCACCACTACCGGACCCATAGGCGCAAAACCATCTAGGCTTTTTCCCCGAAACCATTGGCGGTGATCTGATTGCAAATCCCTAGCCGATACATCATTTAAAGCCGTATAACCGAATACATAATCCCAGGCATTTTCCGGTAAAATATTACTGCCTTTTTTACCAATAATAATCGCCAATTCTGCCTCATAGTCTAATTTCGAGGTTAAATGGCTATAGCTAGGAATTATGTCACCGGTAGCGATCGCCGTAGTGGTAGCTTTAGTAAAAATAATCATTTGGGTGGGTAGTTTATCGTCCTGGTCAACTCTACCCAGCATTTCTTTAGCATGATCTAAATAGTTTTTACCCAAACAAAAAATATTGCGTTTAGGATGAGGAAAAGGCGCGAGAATTTGAGTATCTGTCAACGGCGCACAGGCAATTTTTGCCGCGAAAGCGATCTCGGTCAAATCCCCAACCGCCTGAAGGGCAGTTTCTCCAGCTTCTACTAATTCTAATAAAGTCTGAGTAGTTAAGGACTCATCCAAAATCTGACTAGCTTTAACTAAGTCCACAACAGTCTGAGCAACTAAAGTCCCCAATTGTCCATTTTTTAGGGTTACAAACTTCATACTTAGAATCTCACCCACTGCACATCCTACATGACCACAATTGTATCAGGCTATTGATAGCAATCCTGAATCAACCGACAAATAAGCCCTCGCCCCCAAGCCCTCTCCCAGAAAGGGAGTACCCAGCGACCAAAGGCGATCGCTGGGTCTGAGAAATGCAAATCTGAGAAAATCAGAAAGTCTCAGCGGGTTGGTGGTGAAATCAAATCAATAGTTAAATAGGACAGCACAAACCGCCAGCCCGTTGGCTAAAGCGGGCATTTTCCCGATAGTCTACGGGACAATCAATCACCACAGGAACTTCCGAAGCCAGTGCTTCTTTAAGAATAGGAACCAAATCAGTCGCCGCCTGAACCCGGTATCCTTTCAATCCCATACTTTCAGCAAACTTGACAAAATCAGGATTACCGAATTTAATAAACGAGGACGAGCCAAACTGGTCTTCTTGTTTCCATTCAATCAAACCATAGCCACCATCATTAAAAATCAGGGTGACAAAAGGTGTACCAACTCGCAGGGCGGTTTCTAATTCCTGACAGTTCATCATAAAACCGCCATCTCCAGTAACAGCCACTACTTTTAATTCAGGATTGACAAATTTAGCGGCGATCGCCCCAGGAATAGCAATTCCCATAGCCGCAAAACCATTGGAAATCAAACAAGTATTAGGGCGATCGCAGTGGTAATGTCTTGCCATCCACATTTTATGGGCCCCGACATCAGAAATCACGATATCTTCCGGTCCCATCACCTGCCGCAAATCATAGATAATTTTTTGAGGTTTAATGGGGAAACCATCATCATTAGCATAGCGTTCATAATCTTGGCGAATCTCTGAGCGCAGTTTTACCCCATAGGGGTCAGGTTTACCAGTGCGGTCAGACCGACGCAGAATCTCATGAAGAGAATCTGAAATATCCCCAACAATTTCGGCAATAGGAATATAACTGCTATCGATTTCCGCGGCATTAGCCCCCACATGAATAATCGGAATTGTGCCTTTAGGATTCCATTTTTTCGGGGAATATTCAATCAAATCATAGCCAATGGCAATCACCAAATCAGCTTTATCAAAAGCGCAACTAATGAAATCGCGCTGCTGAAGTCCTGTAGTCCACAGAGATAAAGGATGGGTATAAGGAATCGCCCCCTTACCCATAAAAGTATTAGCTACAGGAATATTTAGTTGGGTAGCAAATTCAGTCACCGCCTCACTAGCATTAGCTCTCAAAGCTCCATTACCTACTAGGATAAGGGGATTAACAGCTTTAGAGATAGCGCTGGCTGCTTCATTCATGCTTTGATAAGCACAATAAATTTTTTCGCGGCGATCGCGATTTAGCGGCTGCCCTTCCACAGCCATACTAGCAATATTTTCCGGTAAATCAATATGAACCGCACCGGGTTTTTCCGTTTGGGCTAATTTAAAAGCCTTACGGACAATTTCCGGGGTAATGCTAGGTCGGACAATTTGAGCATTCCACTTAGTTACAGGGGAAAACATTGCCACCAAATCCAGGTATTGATGGGATTCAATGTGCATTCTGTCTGTACCCACCTGACCCGTAATTGCCACCAAGGGAGCGCCATCAAGGTTAGCATCTGCGACCCCTGTCATTAGGTTAGTAGCACCAGGTCCCAAGGTAGATAAACAAACCCCTGCTTTTCCGGTCAAACGTCCGTAGACATCTGCCATAAATGCAGCACCTTGTTCATGGCGGGTGGTGATAAATTGGATAGAAGAATCTTTCAGGGATTCGAGAACTTCCATATTCTCTTCTCCCGGTAGTCCGAAGACATATTTAACCCCTTCATTTTCGAGGCATTTTACCAAAAGTTCGGCTGTATTCATTGGGCAATTTTTCAACCATACAAATAGATTAAAACAACCGGATAATTATCCGCATAATTTCCGCAGTTTTTAGGGTCAAATATAGGCGCAAAATCCCCCAGTAAAAATGTCATATATCAACAATTAACCAGGTAATTTTTACCCCTTATTTGGAGTCGGAGTTATTTAATCCAGACCGTTTTCACATTGACAAACTCATGAATGCCTTGGATGCTTAACTCTCGTCCGTAGCCAGAGCGTTTAATGCCACCAAAGGGCAAGCGCGGATCGGATTTGACCAAACCGTTAATAAACACGGCTCCGGCTTCTAGTTCTAAAGTTAAACGATCCTGTTCGGCAGTGTCTGTAGTCCATGCACTTGCACCCAGACCAAAAGATGTGCTATTCGCTAATGCGATCGCCTCATCTAGGCTTTTCACCCTAAATAAGAGCGCCACAGGTCCAAAAAATTCCTCCTGATCAGCAGGTGTTCCGGGGGGGATGGAAGCTAAAATAGTAGGCGCATAGAAGTTTCCCGGACGCTCAGAGAGTCGATGACCGCCAGTGAGCGCGATCGCTCCTGCTGCTAGGCAAGTTTGCACTTGTTCGTCAATATCCTTGAGAATTCCCGGCGTAGCCAGGGGACCTACTTCTGTATCTGGGAGCATTGGGTCTCCCACTTTCAACGCCTTAAATTTGGCGACCAGTTTTTTTTCAAATTCTCCGGCGATGCGATCGGCAAGAATAAACCGCTTGGCCGCAATACAAGACTGACCGTTATTCAGCATTCTAGCTGTCACCGCCGTTTGTACTGCTGCTTCTAGATCGGCACTTTCTAGCACAATAAATGGATCGCTGCCTCCTAATTCTAGCACTGTTTTTTTGAGATTTTTACCAGCTTCCGAAGCTAAACTAGCTCCAGCCGGTTCACTTCCTGTCAGGGTGGCCGCTTTAACGCGCGGGTCAGCCACAATTTGAGCTACTTTGTCTGCTCCCACTAGGAGGGTTTGGAAAACTCCAGGGGGAAACCCAGCCGCTTTGAAGATTTCGGCAATAGCTAAAGCACATTGAGGCACGTTAGAGGCGTGTTTGAGCAACCCCACATTTCCCGCCATTAAAGCCGGAGCCGCAAAGCGGAACACCTGCCAAAATGGGAAATTCCAAGGCATGACCGCTAAAATGGCTCCTAGGGGTTGATAGCGCACGAAACTCCGAGTCGCATCACTGGCAGCCGGAACATCAGCCAGAAACTGAGGCGCGTTTTCCCCATAAAACCGACAAACCAAGGCGCTTTTTTTCGCTTCGGCGATCGCATCTTTGATAGGTTTTCCCATCTCCAATGTCATGATTTGAGCAAATCTCTGTGCATCTCGCTCCAAAATCTCCGCCGCTCGGTTCATCCATTCAGCTTTTTTGTCAAAAGGCAGATAGCGGTAACGGGTAAAGGCTTGCTCTGCTGATTCCAGACAGGCTTCTATCTCCGAGTCAGTCAGGGATTCAAAGGTTTTGACCACTTCTCCCGTGGCTGGGTTGATGGTGGCGATTCCCATAACAAATTGATGTTTTTCATAAAATTAAATGTTTACATCTAATCATCCTACCTCTGAAAAACCATCTATTATCAATTAATTTCCCCTTCAGCCAACTGTTTACACAAATCTATAACTTTATTTAAATAACTTAAAATTTATGAGAAAACATCCGGCTCTAATTCCCGACAAATTTAATTTTTCTTCATCTTACTTACAAAACTAAAAGAACACCCAGAAAGCTGTTCTCTGGGTGATATAAGACCAAATTATGGTTCAGGCTGTAGGTATCCCCTAGCGAATATACTCTTTGAGAATACTATTGCGGTTGGGGTGACGTAACTTTCGTAAAGCCTTAGCTTCTATCTGGCGAATGCGCTCCCGAGTCACGTTGAATATCTGCCCTATTTCTTCTAGGGTTTTCATCCGTCCGTCATCGAGTCCATAGCGTAGTCGCAAAACATCTCGTTCCCTGGGGCTGAGAGTATCTAATACACTTTCGAGGTCTTCCCGTAGCAAATTCTTAGAAACCTGATCTTCTGGGGTTTCTCCATCAGACTCAATAAAGTCTCCCAAGCGAGAATCTTCTTCTTTACCAATGGGAGTTTCCAGAGAAATAGGTAGTTGAGCGGATTTCGCAATAAATCTTAACTTCTCGATGGTCATTTCCATCCGGGTAGCGATTTCTTCCTCCGTCGGTTTACGACCCATTTCCTGAGATAGGAGTTTAGTAGTCTTTTTGATCCGAGAGATAGTTTCATACAGGTGAACTGGAAGTCTTATCGTCCGAGACTGATCAGCGATCGCCCGAGTAATAGCCTGACGAATCCACCAAGTCGCATAGGTACTGAACTTATAGCCTTTCTCGTGATCGAATTTTTCCGCCGCCCGGATTAACCCTAGGCTTCCCTCTTGAATTAAGTCTTGAAACGACAAACCCCGATTCATGTACTTTTTAGCAATGGAAACCACCAACCTCAAGTTAGACTGAACCATTTTATCCTTAGCTCGTCTGCCCAGAAATAGGCGACGGCGGAATTCTGGTAGCCTCATATCAACCGCATTTGCCCATTCCTTTTCGTTAGGTTCGCGATGATAATGCTCTATTAGCTTTTCTCGTATTCGCTCCAACTCCAGCAAATCGGCAATTTTACGAGCCAGTTCAATTTCCTCATCGGCTCGCAGTAAGCGAATCCGACCAATTTCCTGAAGATACAGTCGAATCGAATCCTCTGTATAGTGCTTTTTTTTAGTCTGGGCACGTCGCCGAGATTTCCCGGCTTTCCCAGCTTTAGCTAGTTCTGTGTCAGATTCAGACTCCTCTAATTCTTCTTGTTGGAGAGATTCTCCGTTTTCAAACAAATGTTCAACTAAATCTGGATCAGATTTCCGGTCAGATAATTCAATTGTTTCCATTTCAGGCTCAATGGTGGTTGCGAGTCCGTCTTTTATTTGGATCATGCCGCGTTCCTCATGCTCCTCAATTCAAGAATCCATCACGAGAGACAGAATATATCTGTCTTATGACAGTTTAGCCAATTACCCACTGGGTCTGACTGTAACATCGGCTTGATCATCATAAACTATTGATGATTTAATTCCGACACCGCCAATCAGCTACGGGTGACAAAAGTTGCTCAAACCATATAGATAAAATATCTCAGGTTTCATTGACCAGGGTCGGCCCTGACCGGGTGAACTACAACAGCCAACTCAGTCCCATTAGCAACAGCATTGGAGACCAAGGGAGTTTGACTACTACTGCCATCGATTCATTCTGGCTTACCCTACCCCTAGCGTGTCAAGGAACACAATAAGTATGGTAGGTACAATTCATTAAGTGATTTATGAATCGCTTTCCCAATCTATGTTAGCCCATATAAGAGACTATGGGGGTTAGGTTAATTGAGCAATCCTATTTTAATTTTCATCCCAAACCTCGCGGAGAAACTTCGAGGAGTTTAATTCAGAATTGAAATACATATCTGGTCAGCACCATCTCGGTGATTCCATAGCTGGCGCTACTTCAGGTCTCAATCCCTTGGTCTGTCCTCAATAGAGAATTTTCAAGACTGGGTATTCTCAAACCGGCCAACTGGGTTGTCGAATACAGGATATCCTCAGTTTTCCCGCTTTCACAGGACTAATGCCAACTTGCATCATATAGAGGCTAAGTTGCTGGGTTTGGTCTTGAGCCAAGGGATCTGCTCAAAAAACTGAAACCAGACGAATCGGAGAACTCCAGTTCAATAAAGACTTCCACGGTAAACGTGATCATTGAGTTCTCAGATTGCGTCAGCCTTTTCTGTTAAGGTAGCTCAAATTTGAAAAAATGGAATCCCATAAAATGTTAAATCACATTAAGTTTTTGCTGTCATCTCTTAATATTTGGTGGTCAATTGTTGATTTATTAATCATTTTCTGGGTTTAACTTTGATTTCGGGTCTTAGGATTTATCCACTCACTAATTCCCTCTCCTAACAAAGATAGCCCCACTACCATGATGGTAAGGGCTAATCCGGGAAACAATGTACTCCACCAAATCCCAGTGGGAAGCGCTTCTAAGGCTAGGCGTAAATCATGGCCCCATTCAGGAGTTTCTGGTGGTAGCCCTAAGCCTAAAAATCCTAATCCTCCTAAAATCAGGATCGCATCGGCTGCATTCAGAGTTAACAAAACCGGGACACTCTGAATTACATTTAAGAACAGGTAGCGAGAAAGCACTGTCCAAGTATCAGCCCCCATGGCTTGGGCGGCTTCGACAAATAATTCGGTTTTGACGCTGGTGGTATGGTTACGAACTACCCGATAATACTGGGGGATATAGGCAATACTAAGGGCTAAGGCTGCATTAAACACCCCACGACCAACGACAAAGGCTAAGGTAATGGATAGCAGCAGTCCCGGTAAGGTGTAGATGGTATCCATCAAAAACAACAAGCAACGATCTATTTTCCCGCCCTGATAGCCACTCAGAAGCCCCAGAGGAACGCCGATACATAAACTTAATACTGTTGCTAACAGTACCACCTTCCAGGCTGCTTGAGTGCCGAATAGGGTACGAGAAAAGATATCATACCCCTGGCGATTGGTTCCAAACCAGTGCTTGAGTCCGGGGGGTTGATGAATGGGGTTGGCGAGAAATTCGGTGGGACTCTGTATCCATCCCCAACTTTCTAATACTGGGGAGAAAATAGCGATCGCCACAAAAACAGTTGTGATCACAAAACCAATTGTCATCATCCAACTGGAAACACTAGGGGAACCCGCGCGGGTCCAAAATCGAGCCAATCGAGATTTAGTGGAAGTCATTGTTCAGTTAACAGCTAACATACCGAAAGGATAACTATAAATTACTTTGAATGACATCTCGATACTGACTTTTTTGTTTAACCCCCTTCATTTCTCTGACTAACTCCTTATGTTTAAAAAACTGAATAGTTGGAGTTCCCATCACTCCGGCATTTTGTGCAATTTCCGGGTCCTGTTCTATATCAATTTCGACAAAGTGGATTTCACCATCAAACTCATCGACCAATTTATTTAAAATCGGTTTGAGGCTGTGACAGGGGCCGCAGGTGGGGGATACATATTTAACCATAATTAGGCGATCGCTCTCATGGTAGAGTTTCCGCAGGGCATAACTTCCTTTATGCTTAGTTTTATTGATATCGTAAGTTTCCTCAGTGTCTGCGGCCTCAGTTTCTGGGTGAGTGGCTGTTGTCTCTGATGATGATTGAGTTTGTGCAAATTCCCGAGCCAAATTATGAGAGGATAACCATCGTTCTGCCAACATCGCCCCCATGCAGCCACTACCCGCCGCTGTCACCGCTTGACGAAATTCATGATCTTGAACATCTCCAACGGCATAAACACCCTCAACGCTGGTTTCTACGCCATTATTTTTAGTGACAATATAACCGACAGCATCCAGTTCTAACTGTCCCTCAAAAATATCAGTGTTGGGAGTATGACCAATGGCATAAAATAAACCATTAACCCGCAATTCACTTTCCTGGTTGGTGCGATTATTTTTGACGACAATTCCCCCAAGTTTACCATTGCCAAATACTTTAAATGCCTGGGTATTCCAATGAACGGTTATTTGGGGGTTTTGTAAAACCCGCTGCTGCATAGCTTTACTAGCACGCAACTCATCTCGACGCACCAAAAGATGTACATGACTGCCATATTTAGTTAAATAAACCGCTTCCTCTGCGGCTGAGTCGCCGCCACCGATAACGGCTAATTCCACTCCTTTAAATAGGGGACTAGCGCCATCACAAATAGCACAGGCGGAAATGCCATTACTCCAGAAAATTTCTTCCCCTGGTAGGTTTAGGCGTTTAGCAGTAGCTCCCGTAGCAATAATAATACTATGGGTAGAGATTTCCCGCTCTGGGGAAGTGAGGGTAAAGGGTCTTTGACTGAGATCCACTTTAATCACGTCTTCGGTAATTAATTCAGCCCCCCAGCGCGCGGCTTGTGCTTTCATGCGATCCATTAATTGCGGTCCGGTGATACCATCAGGAAAACCGGGGAAGTTTTCTACTTCTGTGGTGGTCATTAATTGTCCACCGGGAACCCCACCCTTATGATATCCTTCAAATACAATGGGTTTGAGGTTAGCGCGTCCTGCATAGATAGCGGCAGTGTATCCAGCGGGACCAGAACCGATAATCACTAAATTTTCAACCATTTTCAATATGGTAGGGGGAAATTATACAATCTTTCATTATAAACCATCAGGACTTTGTTTAAGGCAAGTTTCCTAAAATCATCCGAGGAGGGTTCAGGACTTGACAATCAATAATTCATCAATAATAATTTAAGGTTAATAAATGATTTTTTGTCAAAGTTTATGGGTAAAGGAATCTAAATGAAACGAGTGTTAGAACCGGAAGTAATGGATAGTTGGTCGGAGGCTGTAGAGTATGACTCTATGGACTTTGTAGAGGTGAATAGAGCTTTTGCGGAACAGGCGATCGCCGTTTTACCCAAATCAAAAGGGATGGTATTAGATGCGGGAACGGGAACAGCACGCATCCCGATTTTGATAGCCCAACACAAGCCAGGATGGCAAATTATCGGGATTGACTTATCCGAAAATATGCTGAAAATAGGGGAGAGTAATATCAAGGCTGCGGCAGTGAGTAATCAAGTGGAATTAGCCTTAGTGGATGCCAAAAAGTTGCCATATATTGACGGTCAGTTTGATTTAGTAATTTCCAATAGTATAGTGCATCATCTAGGGGACCCTTTACCTTTTTTGTGTGAGGTAAAACGAGTATTAAAACCGGGGGGAGGGATTTTCCTGCGGGACTTACAGCGACCGCAAAATGAAGCCGATCGCGATCGCCTAGTAGAGGAATATGCAGGGGACTGTAACCAGCATCAAAAACAACTATTCCGAGATTCCCTACAGGCGGCATTTACCTTAGAAGAAGTGCAGGAGATGGTAAACCAAGCTGGATTAGGGGATATTAAAGTTTATACATCAAGCGATCGCCACTGGACGGCGGAAAAAATAGCGATCGGCTAACATAACTGTTAATCAACGGAACTCAGAAGTATGATAGTCAAAGTGCGAAACTGGAGTCAATGGCTAAATTTACTGGCCCGATAGCGATTTGATGAGCTGATCCGAATTTTCGCCAATACCCGATCAAAATATTATTGTTAAATGTCAAACCCATGAGTATACGCGGTATAGATGTTTCAGACTACCAACCCAACGTTGACTGGAAAGCAGTGGCTAATTCCGGTATGGAGTTTGCTGTAATTAAATCAACGGAGGGAGCCACCTTTGTGGCGGATGTTTTTGCTCCCTATTGGAAAGCAACCAAAGCCAACGGCTTAATTAGGGGAGCATATCACTTTTTTAGGCCGGCCAGCAATATTCAAGGACAAATCGATAACTTCCTGAGAACTGTTCCCCTGGAACCGGGAGATTTACCCCCGGTGTTAGATATTGAAACCACGGACGGGCTAGATTCCAAAACAATATGCGATCGCGCTGCTGTGTGGCTAGAAGCGATCGAAGCAGCCACCGGATATCAACCGATAATTTACACCTATCCAGGATTTTGGCAACAACTGAACACCGATCGCTTTTCGGAATATCCCCTATGGATCGCCCACTATACCCAAGCCGAAAAACCAGCCATACCAGGAAAATGGAAAACCTGGGTATTTTGGCAATATACAGATCGCGGTCAAGTTGATGGTATCCGAGGCGGGGTAGATATAAACATCTTTGAGAGTATCCGCAGAGGGGAACGGGGACCGAAAGTAGAATTGATGCAGACAATGCTGAAAAAACGCGGCTTTGAACCCGGAGTAATTGACGGCATTTTTGGCGCGGGAACCGAAAGGGCTGTCATCAGTTTTCAGGATAACAAAGGCATTAAAGAAAAAAATGGGGTAGCTGGCTTAAAAACCTGGACTGCATTAATGGGTCAAGTGGAAAACTTCGTCCCACCAAGGGTAGAAGCCGAACCGACACCAGAACCGACACCCGCACCCGCACCGGAACCCGCACCGGAACCCGCACCGGAACCCGCACCCGCACCCGCACCCGCACCCGCACCCGCACCCGCACCGACACCAACCTTAGAACTAATTGATATCTGTAGGATCTATCGTGGTTCTGCGACGGAAGATAAAGCCTTAGTCTGGTTACAGGAGAGAATCCCATCGGAGACCTTATTAGAGTTTGCGCGTTTGTGGAGAAATCAGGCTATTCCCCAAACCCAGTCGATTAGAATTATAGATGTGTGCCGTTATTATCGGGATCTGCCGAACCAAAATCAAGCTCTGCGGTGGTTACAGCGGGAAATTCCAGCGACTATCTTGCTGGAATTTGAACAGAAATGGAACGCCACCCCGGAAGTAGTGGTTGATATTCGGTTACTCGATGTCTGTCAATTCTACAAGGGGACTGCTACCCAAAAAGAGGCGATCGAATGGCTACAAACGCAAATTCCCGCCCCTACCATGGTAGAGTTTGCCAGATTATGGCGTAGACCCAGTTCTCGATAAACTGCTATATAGGGGGTAAGGCGATCGCCAAATCTAGGATAGGTTAAGATTAACCTCACTGTTCCCAGTTCCCACTATCTACCCCAAGTAGTTACCCCGCCAGAAGTTCAACAATAATCAATTTTTGATTTGTTGGAGCAGATGGAATCCTCCTCTGTTTCATGGCGGGTCTGATATCAAGTTAAGAAAGATATTTTGAGCGTGCGACAGTAACCCTTATGGACACATCCTTTGAGATCACCATGCTGATGGTCATAACCATCATTAGTGGTATCGGTGCTCAAGTTTTAGCGGACTACCTGAAAGTTCCTGCCATTGTCTTTCTACTGATATTCGGTATCCTAGTAGGCAATGATATTTTAGGGCTAGTCCATCCCAACTTACTCGGCGATGGCTTAGAAGTCATTGTCTCCCTTTCGGTAGCCCTAATTCTGTTTGAAGGGGGATTAAGTCTAGAACTGAGAGCTTTAGGGGCTGTTTCGGGAAGTATCCGTAACTTAGTAACAGCCGGAACATTGATCACCTTGGTCGGTGGTGGTATGGCTGCTCATTGGCTAGGGGAATTTCCCTGGCCGATCGCCTTTCTGTATGCGTCCTTAGTCGTTGTGACCGGACCTACTGTAGTTGGTCCCCTACTCAAACAGGTTTCTGTGGATCGACCCGTAGCCGCGATTTTGGAAGGGGAAGGAGTGCTAATCGATCCCATTGGTGCTATTCTCGCCGTCTTAGTGCTTAATGTAGTTCTCAGTGGTAGTGCTGACCCCGTGGAGTTGTTCCGGGAATTAATCACTCGTCTAGGAATTGGTGCCACTATCGGGGTCGTCGGTGGTGCATTAATGGGGTGGAGTCTCAAACAAGCTAAGTTTATGTCTGAGGATCTCACCAGTTTAGTCGTCTTAGCTGCTCTGTGGGGACTCTATGATGCTGCTGAATTGGTCAGTAGTGAATCGGGGCTAATGACTGCAGTTGTCGCCGGTATGGTGGTGCGTTCTGTCGGGGTTCCAGAAATGCGTCAACTGCGCCGCTTTAAGGGACAACTGACCATGTTATGTGTGTCCGTGCTGTTTATTCTGTTAGCCGCGGATCTGTCTTTAGAAAGTATTGTCGCCTTGGGGTGGGGGAGTGTGTTAACTGTACTCGCTCTGATGTTTATTGTCCGTCCCATTAACGTTTTGATTTGTACCCTATCGAGTAAACTTAACTGGCGACAAAAGTTTTTTATTGCTTGGATAGGACCTAGGGGAATTGTATCAGCCTCTGTGTCTTCCCTATTTGCGATTCTGTTGACTCAACGGGGAATGAATGGGGGAGACTCCATTAAGGCTTTGGTTTTCCTGACGATTATTATGACTGTTGTCACCCAAGGACTAACGGCTAAATATGTGGCTCAACTATTAAGAGTTACATCATCTACAGCTACCGGAGCCGTAATTGTCGGTTCAAATCCTATCAGCCGCCTGATTGGACAAATGTTCCAAGAACGCAATGAGTCCGTGGTGATTATTGATACTGACCCAGAGGCTTGCGAACAGGCTAAGGATGAAGGGTTGCGTGTTTATCAGAGTAGCGCCCTTGATCCTAATGTCTTGGAAGAGGCGGGACTTGAGTCTATGGGGACTTTCCTGGCTATGACTAGCAATGGTGAGGTGAATCTAGTTTTAGCACAACGGGCGGCGGAAGAGTTCCAGCCTCCCCGTGTGTTGGCGATTTTTCCCCAAGAACCCCAAAAGAAAACGGCTAACAGTAATGGTAAAGAGAAGGTACAACAGGCTTTTATTCCAGAGTTTCCCCTTAAACAGTGGAGTCAATATGTCCAAGACCGTGAGGTGAAGTTGGGGGAAACTTTGCTGAGACAACCGGGACTGGAGTTTCAGCGATCGCATTTACAAGCGATGATTCGGTCAGGGGAGTTTCTCCCTCTATTACTGTTGCGTCAAGAACAGCTAATGGTAGTCCCAGTGGCGGAAACTTGGCAAGCAGGCGATCGTATTATTTACTTACTCCATGACCCTAAACCTAAACTACTTAAACGTTTATCCGGTTCTCAACAAACCGATCTCACCCTCGATAAGCATCCTGTCGTCGAGGAAGTTCCGATTCCATCTCCTCACCTCGAAACTATTTCCGCTAAAGAACCTAGTAACTAGCTAGTCAACCAGCCTTCACGCCACAGATACCCAGGTAAGTCTCCGGCGTTGACGAGATTAATCAGGCTTTTATCTTGGCTGGCTTTTGAGATTTTGGTGATTCCTTGTTCTTTGGTGAGCCAGAAAATACTGTCCAGGGGAACAGCATTGAGAAAGTCTGGAGAGTGGGTAGATACAAAGACCTGTCCGCCTCTAGCAGCATAGCTGGCAAATTCTTCAGCCAGTTCATATAAAAGACTCGGATAGAGTTGATTTTCTGGTTCTTCGACACAGAGTAAAGGGTGAGGTTTAGGGTCAAACAGGAGGATTAGATAAGCAAACATTTTCATGGTTCCATCGGAAACATAGCGATCGATAAAAGGATCTTTAAAGGCTTGGTCTTGAAATTTAAGGATTAATCTACCATCTGGCGTTTCTTGAGCTTCTACCTTAGAAATTCCTGGGACTCTTTGCTGCATTCTCTGGATAATTTCGTCAAATATTTCCGGGTGTTCTTGATAGATATATTGGGCAACGACTGCCATATTATCGCCTGTGGGGGAGAGGTGTTCGGCATAGCATCCTTGCTGCCTCTGGCTTCGCTAATATGAAAATCGGAAACGTGCCAGTTTTCGATAAGTGAACGGAAGGCACTGGCGGCTTTGAATCTTTGAAATTGTCCTAATCCTTTAATGGCTAAAATATCGCTGGATTCAAGTTTTTGTTCTTCCCGTTTTAGGTGTTCATCAGGTTGGCTAAAGTCTTCTTCGTTGATAATAGCATATCCCTGACCTTTTTGAAATTCCAGAAAGTGAAATGGTTTACCATGTTCACCACGTTTATAGCGGAGAATTTCTCGATAGATGATGGGTCTTCTTTTCTCTTGACCGACAATCAAAATATAGGTAACCAGGCGTTCTGTGTTGGATATTTCCATGCGGAATTTTAATTCTATTTCAATATTTTCGTGGCTTTTTCCTCTGGTAACTACTTCGTTAAATCCGCCTCTAACTTGCAGGGCTTGCCGAATATTATTTTGGAGAGCATCACGCAGAAAGCCAAAGATATCGAAGAGGGTTGATTTGCCGGTGCAGTTGGCTCCAATGATGACGCAGAAGGGGGGAATATCTTTAATTTCTAAGGATTCAAAGGCGCGATAGTTTTTAATTCGGAGAGCTACTATTTTCATAAAAAAGGGGGCATATTAATTATCGATTTGGGGAGGGATGAGCTGATGGCTGAATGGGAATAATTGTTAATTTAATTTATTTCGGCTCAGGGCGATCGCTATTACTACATTACTATCGACAGATTTCTAATGCTCAGTGGAAGGGACTCGTGGAATCTCAGGGATTTGTGCCATCTAATCACCAGTAGACGAATATTATACCAGGAACTCAGGCCATGATACAGCCATCTATTTTAAGTAGGTTGGGTGTAACGCAGTGGAACCCAACATCAGGGGGTTTTGCTGTGACTGTAGTGGAACCCAACATCAGGGGGTTTTGCTGTGACTGTAGTGGAACCCAACATCAG
>NZ_JARPLU010000005.1:64089-67017 GCF_032349615.1 Limnospira sp. PMC 1279.21
CTGTAGTGGAACCCAACATCAGGGGGTTTTCTGTAACTGTAGTGGAACCCAACATCAGGGGGTTTTCTGTAACTGTAGTGGAACCCAACATATTTAATAGGTTGGGTGGATAGAGCGTGGAACCCAAGATCCATTTGAGAAGACTACAGAAGGAACCAGTTAGGTAACTGTCTACGAAATGGGGGTAGCCCTATAGGTTGAACGATGGGGGAAAAGGAGCGATCGCGCTGATGTCTAAATCCTTATCCAGAGGGAGTTTGAGCGAAATAGGTTCGAGAGTGATATTCACATAGTGGGTCAGTTCACCCTAGCAGTGATTGCAGTTACTTAAAAGAGTGGAACAGTTCAGACCCTGTTTGAATGTGGTTGCTCCTACTATTCAAATTGTAGAGAGTTGAATCAGGACAGGGAAACAAACAAGCCAGCCAAGACCTTGCACCTACGCCTCAACCTCTGCAACAGCCCACTTATACCAGGTAATTAAAATGTTTAATACTAATTCTACCAACGTCGTCGCCGCCCCTGAACTGTCAGATAACAGTGTTGAGACCTTACATACTCAAACGGTAGTTAACAGCCTCCTAGAGGAAATTCAGCAAGTTCTGAAACTGAAACCAGCCAGCAGCGAGTCAGTAATGATGCGAATTGCTATAGAAGTCGATCGCATTTGCAGCAAAAGCAAGCGGATTCAAGATTCCGGGGAAGTAGGAACCTGGCAACTGAACTTAGCCCGCCATCGCCTGCAAAAATGCTTACAATACTATCGTCTGGGTTCTCGCCAAGGTCGGGTTGAACTGCACTCAAATTTGGCGGCGATGGTGTACCGCCATGTGGCTCCTTTTAACTCTAATCTGCATTTCCAGGCTCGGTATAATTTGATTGAAGATTTCCTCCAAGGCTTCTATATTGAGTCTCTGCGGGCGTTTCGTCGTGAACATCAACTGGAAGCGGAATACACCCCCCAAACTCGGTTAGAACTCTCTGAATATATGGCTTTTACAGAACAATATGCCAAGCGTCAGATTGGTTTACCGGGTCGCAACCGCCAACGGTTAATCGTCCTGCGGGCTCAAGGTTTTGCTAAAGGTCAACCCCCAGAAATGTCTCTTGATATTGAATTGGCGGTTGAGGGGGGCAAAACTGAGGAAGCTGAGGCTCAAAGTCGCACCCACGCTATGCAGCAAATTCGCGATTTGATGGTGTCTGAGATGGTTGACCCGGCTGATGCTGTATTGCGCGATCGCGTGATTGCAGAACTGATACAATATTTGGAAGCTCAGGGTCAGAATGATTGTGTAGATTATCTGGTTCTGAAACTTCAGGATTGGCAAGCCGGCGATATTGATAAGGCCCTTAATCTCACCCCTCGTCAACGGGACTACTTACAACAACGGTTTAAGTACCATGTCGAAAAGTTTGCTCACTCTAATAACTGGAAACTGGTTCATGAGTGGTTGGGAGCGGACTTAGACCAAAAACTGGGGATGACTACTGAGCAATGGCGGGTGTTTCAAGATAATCTGTCTCTGGCGGAAAGGACTTTATTGCAACTCAAGCGGGATGGAGAAACTGATAAGGCGATCGCAGTCGCTCTCAAATGTACTCCCAAACAGGTACAGAAGCGTTGGTCTAAATTGCTTAATCAGGCGGCTAGTTATCGCAACAGTGAAGCATCAGCTTAGGGTGGGGAAAAATGGGCATCGGCAATTCCACCCGATCGCCCCATCCTTCCCTAAAATGGCAGTTAGTAAGTATATATAAGAATTAGTAAGTATATATAAGAATTTTAAATCTAAAATCGTCCTTAAATCAGCCGAAATCCCACATCAGGCCTGATAAATTCGATACAGTAGATGTAGGTAAAGGTTTATTAAGAAATCGACGGCTATGTCAGTCAATCTTGTCCCGGCTTCTGCATCCTTCTCCAGTTTATCGAAAACTTGGGAAAATGCTCAGAAGCAATATGTTGAGTCTACGGCTATGAGTCGGTCAGCACTTATTCAAGTCTTACAGGGAATTGATGCGGATAGCTGTCCCACATCCTACAATTTCCATGCTCATACCACGAAATCGGATGGACAGCTTGACCCGATCGCCCTAATTCAACAGGCGATCGCTATTGGACTCAAAGGACTTGCCATCACAGACCACCATACCACTGAGGGCTATCAAATCGCCCGGCATTGGTTAAATCACCGGAAAAGTCATGCTTGCAAACCAGACAACATCCCATCCCTGACCCTGTGGACGGGTGTTGAAATTAACGCCCACCTCCTGGAAACCGACGTGCATATTTTGGGCTATGCTTTTGACCCAGATGCTCCCAGTATCTATCCCTATTTACAGCATCATTCCGCCCCTCGTCAAAATTCCGGGGCTGGGGCTGTGATCGCCGCTATCCAAAATGCTGGCGGTCTAGCTGTTTTAGCTCACCCAGCACGCTATCGCCGCCCATCCGCAGAACTCATCCCCGAAGCCAGTCGCCTAGGAATTGATGGCGTTGAGGTTTTCTATGGCTATCGCCGGACTAACCCCTGGTATCCAACGCCGAAAATTACTGAAGAAATACAACAACTGGCTTGGGATTACAATTTACTGCCTACCTGTGGCACCGATACCCACGGCCTTAACCTATTAGTGCGACTTTAAATTTCCAACTCCCCCGCTCAAAAGAGACGGGGTGTATTTTTGGTCATTGAGCATAGTGCATCGCGATAATTCGATCATCTCTAATCTCAAACGGTGCCTGCCATACTAATCATCAGGAAAAAACTCAACAGCAGCACCAGGAGTAAAAATGTTTGGATTAGGGTTGATACTGATTCTTTATGCCAAACAGAGGTTTTCATAATCGGATTGACTGTTGTCAATTTGAACTGATACATTTACGCGACATTTTTCCGGTTGTTCCCGGACAATGCGACGATC
>NZ_JARPLU010000050.1:0-15478 GCF_032349615.1 Limnospira sp. PMC 1279.21
CGCAAGGGGGTGCTGGCGGCGGTCATCCGCTTGAGTCGGTTTTCCTCTCCGCGATAAATCACGGAGCTTCCAACCCTCCCAGGAGTTTTACGTGATAGCCGGAACTAACCAAATTATGGGCAGATTTTTGTTAAATTAGCAGAAATGCACTTAATCTGTATATTGAGGATACTTGACCGGTGGTAGCAAACAAGCCGATATCTCTGAGCGATCGCCAAAATATGAACAACGCCATTTTATCAAACGCCATTTCATTAAAGGTAAAGCGACTCACAGCAGCCAGCGGTCAAATGAGCCTACCCTGTATCCCGTCCATGATAGACGAATACATGGACCAGTTTGATCGAATTTTAAAATCCCTAGGACAGACATTCACCCAGGAAGAAATGACAGCCCTGCGGGAATTAGTAGCGCGGAAACTAGGATACGGTTACAATCAATCACCCCATTCTCGGATAATTTTTAAATACGAGCCGCCAGACCCCACCCAAGGACTCACCAGCGGCTTAAAATTAAGCGTATTCACAGAAATTCTATCAGTCGAACAGAAGTATCAACGGTGGTTAACCAGTCGCCAGGGACCCTTGTTTGGCTCTCATGCTGACGCTAAACTGATGGATGTGGTAAAAGAGTTTAACCCCCCCTCCAACGCCCCCATTCTTGACGTAGGGGCTGGGGTAGGTCGCAATACCTTAGCTTTAGCGAGGCGGGGACATCCTGTAGATGCCGTAGAATTAACTCCAGAATTTGCCCAAATTATCGCGAAAGAAGCCCAGGAGAACCAATTACCGGTGCGGGTTATCCAAAGTAATATTTTGAACCCGTCTCTGCAATTACCCCAGAAAAGCTATCAATTGGTGTTGGTGTCGGAGGTGATTTCCCATTTTCGGAATAATCAGGATGTGCGAACCCTGTTAGCGAGAATGTGTAATGCTATCAGACCGGGGGGGCTGTTGTTGTTTAACACATTTTTAACAGAGCCAGGTTATGAACCTGATAACCGGGCGAGGGAACTTTCCCAGGTGCAATGGTCTTATTTAATCACGCGATCGGAGTTCAATTCGATCATGGCCGGTTTACCATTAGAGGTATTATCCGATGAGTCGGTGTATGAGTATGAGCGATCGCACCTCCCCTCCGAATCCTGGCCTCCAACGGGTTGGTTTGAAAATTGGAGTCAGGGTAGAGATGTCTTTCCGATACATAACCCTCCCATATCATTGCGATGGATACTCTGTCGGGTGAATTAAGTTTTAAGTAAAACAACTTACCGATTCAAGAATTATGTTAAAGGGAAAAGTTACCCAAGTTTCGCTGTATGTTGTGGCTGCTGTGGCAGCATTGTTGGTGGGAATATTTTTCCCGATGATGCAATTACCAAAAATTTGGTCTTCTCGGACCGGGGAAATGTCGGAAGTTTCCCAGCCTTCAGAAGCTGTGATGAGTTTGGCGGTGTTGTCTCCAGCATCCCGCCGCCAGGAATTAGAAGAAATTGCCACCACTAGAACTACCTCCGAAAATCGCGATCGCGCTAGATTTTTACTAGCCGCGGATTTATTAGAAGCCGGACAGCCAGAAGCCGCCCTCGAAAAGTTAGATGGATTAGAGAGGAGTTATCGTGTCTTAGCGGGTCATATCCTGAAAATGCGGGCTTTGGCTTATGAACAGCTTGGAGATACACGATTAGCCTCACAGTCATGGAAGGCCTTAGTGGATGGCCACCCAGAAGATCCCGTCGTGGTCATGGGGTTATATGCTTTAGGCGAAACTAATCGGGAATATTGGGATAGGGCGATCGCTGAATTTCCCGCCCACCCGCAGACCGTAGAAATTGCCAGAACCCTCCTGAGAGAGAATCCCGATCAATTCCCATTATTGCTATTAATTGCCCAACATGGTATTCATCTACCCGAATATGGCACTTATTTAGCCAAGTTAACTCAGAATTATCAACAACAACTTACCCCAGAGGATTGGGAAAATATTGCCTTTGGCTATTGGGAGAAGATGGATTATGCTCAAGGGGCGATCGCCTATTCCAAAGCCCCAAAAACCCCTAGAAATATGTATCGACACGCCAGGGGACTATGGTTAAGTGGCAAAATTCCCGAATCACGTCGCGCCTATCAAGAGTTAATTGCCGCATTCCCCACCCAAACCGATCCTGGGGGTGAAGATGCCGGCTTAGGAAGGATTAGACTGGCGCGGTTAGTCGAGCCTAGAGAAGCCCTACCCCTGCTTAATCAAGTAGTAGACAATTTCCCTAATCATGCCGCCGAGGCCCTGTTAGAGCGCGCTAATGTGCTTGATAAACTCAGATCTACCGAGACAGCTTCTCAGAGTCGTCAGTTATTGCTAAGTCAATATAGTGATTCCGAACCCGCCGCCCAGTTGCGTTGGACTCTCGCCCAACAGGGTGCTACAGCCGGAAGACTGGATCTGGCTTCAGAATGGGCACGACAGTTAATTACCAAAAACCCCGATAGTGAGTTAGCGCCGCAAGCTACCTTTATGCTGGGAAGGTGGGCGCGACAGCAGGGGAATTCACAAGATGCCACCAAGGCTTTTGAATATCTGTTAGCCAGATATCCTGAATCTTATTATGCTTGGCGGGCTGCCGTGTTTTTGGGTTGGCCAGTGGGAGATTTTACCACTGTGCGCCCCCTCTCTCCCCATGTGGAACACTTAGAACAGCTACCTATTCCGCCCGCAGGTTCCGAGGCAGTAAGGGAATTATATCGCCTAGGGCGCGGTCAGGATGCCTGGAATTTGTGGCAGGTCGAATTTAGTAATTATCGTCAGCAGCCTTCTGTCGCCCAACAATATACTGATGGTTTAATGCGAATTGCCGTCGGTGACAACTTAGATGGAC
Organism: Limnospira sp. PMC 1279.21; assembly: GCF_032349615.1. Taxonomy (NCBI): domain Bacteria; kingdom Bacillati; phylum Cyanobacteriota; class Cyanophyceae; order Oscillatoriales; family Sirenicapillariaceae; genus Limnospira; species Limnospira sp. PMC 1279.21. Next base: position 2,873 of record NZ_JARPLU010000050.1, read on the forward strand.
TGTGGATGATTTCCAGCCTTAGCCGTCGGAATGACCCCGAAGAACATCAGGAATATCTGGCTTTGAAGCAAAAACCGGGTTATTGGGAGTCTTTATATCCTTTTCCTTTCCTAGAAACTATTGTGAGTTGGTCAAATAAACGCCAACTAAATCCAGTCTTGGTTACCGCTCTAATTCGCCAGGAGTCGCGGTTTATGCCTTCAATTAAGTCAGTGGTTGGCGCGACTGGATTAATGCAGGTAATGCCCGAAACCGGGGCAGAAGTAGCCCAGAAAATTCAACTGACTAACTACTCTTTAGAAGATGTTGAAGATAATGTAAATTTGGGAACTTATTACTTTGATTTTACCCACCGAGAATATAACAATAATTCACTGTTGGCTGTGGCGAGTTATAATGCCGGTCCGGGTGCGGTAGCTAATTGGGTAAGGCGGTTTGGCTTTAATGATCCTGATGACTTTATCGATAAAATCCCCTATCCTGAAACCTATGGTTATGTGAAATCTGTGTTTGGAAATTACTGGAATTATCTCAGGATTTATAACCCAGAAATTTCTCAAAAGTTGGCAGAACATATCCGCACCTTTAATGATAGATTTGACTAAAGTTATGGTGGGCTGACTGTTAATCTGCGAGAGGGGAGAGTCCAGAATTAATAAGAAAAATATATTTTGGTTCTCCCTTCCTGGCAAGATGGTGTATGATTCCGTTATTCCTAGCTGAATGTTGTGAGGAGCCAGTATGACCATTTTTAAACAGTCGGTTGCTCTTGCTTGTTTTGCGATCGTAGCCTTGAGCGGTAGTCAAGTTTTGGCGGCGGGGACTATTAAAGACTTTCAGGAATCAGAGGAAACACCAGTTAACAAAAATTTCTTGAGTTTAGCCCAAGACTTAGAATCTCAATTAGCAGTTCCTGAAACCATCGCGGAATTAGTTAATACTAACCCAGAAGTTGAAACCATTGCGGAATTAGTTAATACTAACCCAGAAGTTGAAACCATTGCGGAAGTAGTTAATACTAACCCAGAAGTTGAAACCATCGCGGAATTAGTTAATACTAATAGCCAAGAAACTCCTCAGTATCTGTCAGAAATCAACGAAAATAGCCCTTCTACCGATGCAATTGATTTAAATGTGGTAGCCATACAACCACAATGGCGCATTGCTGAAGAGATAGCCTTGGGGGATGATATCTTAGGGGATGATATCATAGCTCAATCCTGGCAGGATAATCCTCGCCGCGCGGCTGACCGGAATAACCGCCGCTTGAGTAACCACTTCAGCTATTTTGCGGTTGGGGGTAATATTGGCGTTACCGGGAATGCTTCTGGTTTGGGTAAGGGAGGCGGCGGCACTTTAAGTAAAGCGGGATATTCTGAGAATCTATCTTTGCACACTGGCGGCGTGCTTATTGGTGAGGGTGCTAGTGTCACGGCTTTGACCTATAGCTTCCCCATGCGGGTAGATACAGGGGGTATAGTTGCCTCTCCGTTTATAGGTGCTGGCATCATTTATGCGGACCTATTCAATAGCGATTTTAGCTTCGGTCCCCTGTTTATGACGGGTGTTGACGTACCAATTTCCTACAGTTTCATCTTGACGGGTCGCTTTAATGTAGGCTACATCAGAGAGACTACGGAAGTAGGGGTGATGCTAGGGGTGGGTTATGTGTATACCCGCAGTATATGGAATATTCTGGGCATATTCTAGGCCTAATCTAGGGACTCTAAAGGTACTACACTAGGATTAAGAATTTTGGGGCTAGAACCCTGAAATTTAACGGCTATAGATAGCTTACCTTGCTTATCTCCGAAAATGTGGGTGATTTGACCAACACCAAAACTGCGGTGTAAAACGCGATCGCCCACATTCCACTCTTGGGGACTTTTCTTGGTAGTCCCCTTGGCTTTTTTATTCTTGGTGGTGGTTTTGGCTGCTTGGCGACGGGTCAAAGGTTTATATCCCTGCACTAGGTCTGGTGGTAATTCGCCTAGGAACATGGAAGGAACACAAGGTTCGCGATACCCCCACAAACGCCTTTCCCTGGCGTGGGTAATAAATAACTGTTCCTGGGCGCGGGTGATGCCTACATAGCAAAGTCGCCGTTCTTCTTCTAAACTGAGAGGGTCGTTAATACTGCGGAAGTTGGGAAATAGTCCCTCTTCCAAACCCACTAGGAAGACAATGGGAAATTCTAACCCCTTAGCGGAGTGTAGGGTCATCAGAGAAACGGCTTCTTCTCCTTCCTGAAGATTATCTAAATCTGAGGATAGGGATGCACTGGCTAAAAAAGCCTGTAAACTGGTATCTTCCTGTTCTTCCTGAAATTGGGAAACGGCGTTACAGAGTTCCCGCAAGTTATCTAGGCGGTTATCTGCTTCATCAGTGCCTTGTTGTTTGAGGTCTTGGGAATAGCCAGAGTCTTCCAGAATGCCATCTAAAATTTCGAGGGCGGTGGTAGTTTCTAGGCGCGCGCGCCAAGATTGAATCATTTGGGCGAAGCGATTAACAGATTTGGCGGCGCGTCCGCTAATAGTATTAACGGAGTCTTGATCACTAATAATTTCCCAGAGGGGAACCCCTAACTGTTGGGCGGCATTATTTAAGCCGTCTATGGTAGTGCGACCAATACCGCGCCGAGGTACATTAATCACCCTTTGCAAACTGACGCTATCAGCGGGGTTCGCAATAACGCGAAGATAAGATATGGCATCTTTAATTTCTCGGCGATCGTAGAACTTTAGCCCGCCGACAATGTTATAACGTATATTTTCACGCAGTAATACATCCTCAAAGGGTCGAGATTGGGCGTTGGTGCGATAGAGAATGGCAAAACTACCGAAGCCGATTTCGGGGTTTTGGTTGATAATGGTTCTGATATTATCAACTACAAAGTTAGCCTCTGCCATTTCGTCATCGGCTTTATGACAGCAGACCGGAACACCAGGCGATCGCGTAGGGCGCAGAATTTTGTCAATGCGGGTGGTGTTATTTTGAATGAGATGGTTGGCTACTTCTAGGATGTTTTCTCGCGATCGGTAGTTTTCTTCTAGTTTAATTAACGTGCGGCTGTCATCATCCGGTAAACCATCGCCAAAATCTTGTTGAAATTCCAGCATAATCCGATAGTCTGCCATTCGGAAGGAATAAATAGACTGATCTACATCCCCCACCACAAAAATAGACCGATTCTGCCAATTGTGAAAAGATGGCGGTGCTTCTCCATTGGTTGTTAATAGGCGAATCAGGTCATACTGGGTGCGGTTAGTGTCTTGATATTCGTCAACTAGAATATGGCAAAATTTTTGATGCCAGTAGGCTAAAACTTGTTCGTTTTGGCGAAATAAGGCGACGGGGACGAGAATTAGGTCGTCAAAGTCTAGGGCGTTATTAGCTGCGAGGGCATCTTGATATAAACTATAGACTTCCGAAGTTACTCGCCCCTGATAGTCGGGGTTCTCCTGTAGGTATTGTTGGGGAGACAATCCCAGGTTTTTGGCGTTACTGATTTTATAGCGAGTTTTGCGGGGGTCGAATTTTTTGTCGTCTAGGTTGAGGGTTTTGGTGACGATTTGCTTAACTAGGGCTAGTGCGTCTGACTCATCAAAAATTGAGAAGTTAGGTTTCCACTGACGGCCCTTTTCATCTTGGTATTTGTTGATATCGTAGCGAAGAATCCGCGCACAGAGGCTATGGAAGGTTCCCATCCATAGATGTTTGGTGAGTTTCCGGTAAATTTGCGATCGCAGTTGAGTTTGGGTAGCGGGTTCTAAGGCTGATAGGGGTTTCTGGTATTGTTTTTGGGCTTGCTGTTGGGCAAAAATTGACTCGATCCGGTTTTTGATTTCTCTAGCGGCTTTGTTGGTGAAGGTGACGGCTAGGATATTTTCGGGGTTGACTTTATGATTGTCGATCAGGTTGGCTACCCGATAGGTGAGGGCGCGAGTTTTACCGGAACCTGCGCCAGCAACTACTAACATTGGACCGCAGAAGTGTTCGACGGCTTGGCGTTGGGATGAGTTGAGGGAAGTTAGGAAGTCTACGGATTCCATAGTGGCTGCGATCGCTTAACCTTTAACAAAAGGGGGGTAGTATTCATCGTATACCATTACCATAGATTTGGGACTTCAGACAAGTTTATTGAGAATTGTCCAAACATCCCCATCAGAACGCACCTGGGGGACGGAAATATTGCTAAATCCGGTAATAAAGGGCTTATGGTACACCTGCCAGTAGAGGGGGGTGATTTCATCGGCGATCGCTTTCAGGGCTTTCGCTTCCGCTTGGAGTTCCCTGGATAGTTGGTTTATGCGATCGGCGTGTAGTTTCGCTTGCTGGCGGCTTTCTTCTAGTTGTTCTTCTGTAGGCTGGCTGCGTCTCAATTGTTCTAATTGCTGTTGTTTATGGCGCAGGTGGATTTTTAGGGCGGCGATCGCATCTTCTATACCTTTGACCTCTGCTGACTGGTGGGCGGTTTCTCGCGCATGGTTTCGGTAGGCTATGGCGATCGCTTCTGGAGAGCTATTCTCTGGCGTGATTTCTGGGGTGATTTGCCTATGCGTGAATCTGGATCTGGGTTTTTTCCCTTTCTAGGGCTAAAATTTGCTTCCGAGTTGCTTCGATTTCCTGGTCCAGCGGGTGCATCATTAGATTCGGCTTAGGATTAATCCCCCTATTGTAACATTCTCTTTACATTTGCCCGCTAAATTTAGCCATTTATTTATAGACAAACAACTCATTATACCAGATTCCGTGTCAATACAATGGTTTCTCAAAAATGGTCAACTTTATTAAGTAAAATCTTGTCAAACCCCTACAGACAAAAAGACACAGGATACTATACCCAGGAAAATAGAGAATATTTTTAACGAAATTTAATATATTTAGATTGTGTCACTCATTAAATTGTTAAGTTTGGTTTAATATGCTTGCACTTATATTTAATAGTGCTAAAGTAGTAATTGAAGTCAAACAGGCTTCTTTGACAGATACCAAAAGCGATGTTCAATCTGTCGGTTTTATATCTAAAAGGAGGACTAGAACGAATCCAAACTTGTTCATCGCCAATGTAGTGAAAATCAGGAGGTAAAACACTGTTTCATTTCGAGTCTGTCATGTTTGAGAGCAGCCCCTCTATAGGGTTCTGATATTTCCTCTACTTTTTCGATGGGAGCTATGCACTTAACTTTGTTAGTTTCGATGTAACTCCAGCCAAACTAGATTTATTCGAGGGAATCACTCGGTCAACCAGGAGGTATTCTAAGCTGTTCACTCTAAACTCTGTTTCGTCAAAACGCGGTAGTAGCGCCCACAAAGGTTCCTTATATTTCCTCAGATAGCGACGATGGGAGCAATGCAACTGGATATGGTTTCAGTTCACCTCCAGATAGTCTAAATCAACGAGAGGATGTCCCTGGGGAATGAGTTAGGGCGCTATTGCTGTTGTCGAATTTTTGACGGGACGGGAAAAGATGCGATATTGATTGAGTATTTATTGCTATCTAAGACCTAGTTGTTTTTTGAGCAAAAAGTTACCGACAATTAAGGTTAACAGAATTAGACTAAGTTTAACCGGCCAGGGAATAATCACAAAAAACCACATTGATGATATAGTGGCGATGACGGCGGCGAGAAGGCGGGGAAGTTCATCAAACCAGTGTCCGTGGTGACTGAGGCTGACCCAAACAGAAATACAAGCGATCGCCAGAGGAATTAAAGATAATGGTGACATAGTTTTAACTGGTGAGGAAGGGTAGGTAATAGTATTTAGTAATCTAGGGAACTAGACTGATAAGATAAAAATACAGTTCCCTAGGGTAAGAAATTAGCCAATAGTCAGGGCTAAATCTTGGGGTGAGAGGGTAAATAGTCCTTGTCTAACTAGATCAGGTTGTGCATTTTGAACGACTCCGAAAATACCCCCCTCTGGGAGAAGGATATGAGTATCATTACCCACTGAATTAAGGATTAATACTGATGGGTCAATATCGCCGACTACCGCAATGCGATCGCCTTCAGCGAGGTTAAAATCGAGAATCAGATCAGCCTGATCAATGGTAGCATCAGCATGGGTTAAAACAAAAGTATCAGCACCCTCACCACCGACGAGGGTATCAGCACCCAAATCACCAATGAGAATATCATTTCCAGCATCTCCAGACAAGTAATCATCACCCTGTCCACCGCGAATAAAGTCATCACCAGCGCCGCCATAGATAGTGTCATTTCCCCGATTTCCGTTGATGATATCATTACCATCATTACCAAAGAGGAGGTCATCACCTTGACCACCCCAAATCAGGTCATTACCAGCGCCGCCATAGATGGTATCATTACCCTGGTTGCCATTAATTACATCATCAATTTCTGAGCCAATCACTAAATCATTACCACCCCCGGCGAAAACTCCTTTAGGGTTTTGTTGGCTAATTTCCTGGGTAATTTCGATGACATTATCAGCATCCAAATCCCTTGGAAAGGCATAAGATAAGGGTAAGCTGGCGCGGTTAAGAGTGTTAATGAAACCATTTAAAAGTGGTACATCAGTGATTAGATTAGAGGTGCGAGTTGGTAAAATCCCAGCAAAAACTTCCGCGTCTTGAATGCGATCGCCTTGTTGAATTTGGTCAATGACATCAAACCCTTGCATTACCATACCAAAAACGGCATAATCACCATCTAAGCCGGGAGAGTCAACTAAGTTAAAGTAAAATTGAGAAGAGGCTGAGTCCGGGTCATTACCTGACCGCGCCATAGCGATCGAACCCTGGACATTTCTTAATACGGGAGGAACTGTAATTCCGGCTTGTTGAAAGGTTTGGCTGTAGATAGGTTCGGTAGCACCTTCTGGTATAATTTCCAGGGGAACATTGCGGACTTGTCCTGTAGCTGGGTCAATAAATCCACCAGTTCCTAATAAGTTAGGGGGAAAACCTGGAATAACGCTGTTAGGGTCGCCTCCTTGTACAACAAAGGGGAATGGTTCACGCACTACCCGATGGAAGGATACACCATCATAAACGCCAAGTTCAACTAATTCTACAAAGTTTCCGGCGGTGATGGGTGCATTATCACCATCAACTTGGATAACAATTGGTGATCCATTAACCACCATTGCTACTAATGCTTGACCATTTAAGGGTTGAATGTTTGTCATGTTTGAAATGGTATTTTTCCGTTAATGATGTTAGCTTGTTTGGGATCAGATCGAGACAAATTTGAGAGTTGTTGGTGAATTTAGGGGAGTATATGGTGCGATCGCACTTCCATGACTGCAAATATAGATTTAGGGTTCCGCCAGTCCGGTGAGGGCAGAGATATGTAAATATATGTAAAGAAATTTAGATCTGTGTGTTATGTTACGCCGAACCTTGATCAGTCTCATTTTAGGAATTGCGATCGCCTTATTTAACCTAAACCTAGCGAGTCCGGTCTTAGCCTTGGGGGGTCAACTTCCGCCGCTAAATGAACCCGCGCCAGAATTTACGCTTCCCACGAATACGGGAGATGGGGAGGTGTCTCTATCAGACTACGAGGGTCAGTGGGTAGTAGTCTATTTCTATCCGAAAGATTTTACCCCAGGATGCACGCTAGAAGCCCGTCGCTTTCAGGAAGACTTACCGAAATATATGGCTAGAAATACCCAAATTTTAGGGATTAGTGCTGATGATGTGGACTCCCACGCGGAGTTTTGCGACTCTGAGGGGCTAAAATTTCCGCTGTTAGCTGATGTTGATGGAAGTGTCAGCAAGGCTTATGGTTCATGGTTAAATTTCTTTTCGATGCGACATTCATTTATTATTGATCCTGATGGTATTCTCCGAGAAACCTTTGTGCGTGTGATTCCAGCCATCCACAGTCAGGAGGTCTTAGCGCGTTTGGATGAAATGATCAACTCCTGAGAGTTCAAATAGGGAGAATTTGGGAGAGCGATCGCCTCTAGGCTTTTCTTCGTAGGTGCGATCGCCTCTATTTATTTAAAGTTCTTCGGGGTTAATTCCCTGGGCGCGCAAAAACTCCGCTAGTCGTTCCGCCCGTTGGTGGTCAGCTTCCGCCCGTTGGCGTTCCTGCTGTAACTCTAGTTCAGCTTGTTGGCGTTCAGCTTCCGCCCGTTGGCGTTCCTGCTGTAATTGCAACTGAGCTTGTTCAAGTCGTTGTTCCGCCAGTTTTGCTCGTTCATCCCCGGTTAATAACAAATTACCCTGGCTATCCCACCAGCGCAGCCAAGGCAATTCTAGGTTGCCATACTGTCCGAGCCAAATGCCTAATTCTACACCCATGGGGTGAATGGGATAGTGACCTCTTTCATTCGCGGCCACTAACTCATAGTGATTTTCCATTAGGTGATAGACTTCTACACTGGCTTTCCGTACCTCATAGATAGCATAGAAAGGGGGGCGGATGATTTGTTCATATACCCAAAATTTACCGGGTTTTTGACGTTCTCCAGAAATTTGATATAAGGGAGTGCGATCGCGTTCTTCTGAACCATCTCCCGACACAAATTCTATGGCAATTAAAGGGGGGATATATTCCTGCCATAATACATAGGAACGTCTCACCCTACCATCAAGAGTTGGGGGAACGTTGGGAACATAAAACCAGTCTGGACATTCCGCCCCCCGTTCTAGGGGTTCTGTTAATCGCCAATAGATACCAGAATCTTGACCTATGGCATATTGCTGGTCTGGGTGTAGACTATCTAGTGTTGATAGAATGGAATCAGTCAATAAGATACTTTGGGGATGCTCCTGAAAGTTTTTCACGAAAGTGCCATCGGAGTCGGGGAGTTGAGTATGGTCGGGAAGGGTAGTAATTCCCAGTTCTGATGATGGGGCGATGGTCATAGTCAGTAGTTTCTCATCGCAGGTGATGGCAGATAGTATAGCATTTGGCTAAATTTGATGGTCTACACCTATTGTGAAACACTGTTAAAACCAACATCGTCGCCTTTAAAGAATAATAGGGGTTGACAAAGGGAGGAGCGATCGCCTAGATTAAACCTGTGGGGGTTTCATGGCTATACTCATGACGAAAAAATCAACACGCCAAGGGAGAAGGGAGGACTGACCCAGGAAATAATCAGGAAGGTCCCGAAATCAGTTAATCTTGAAGATGATTATTGCCAGACCGATAGCACATAACCCATGATTGAAGTTGAGAATCTGTGCAAAATTTATGGCACAACCCCAGCCATTGAGGATGTATCCTTTTCTGTGAAAGCGGGGGAAATCTTAGGGTTTTTGGGACCCAATGGCGCAGGAAAGACTACCACCCTGCGTATTTTATCAGGCTATTTACCAGCCACAAATGGAACAGCTAGAATTGCTGGGTATGAAGTCCACGAACAATCAATGGCGGTGCGGGAGAGAATTGGCTACCTGCCGGAAACACCCCCATTATACCCTGATATGACGGTTGAGGGTTTTCTGCATTTTGTGGCGCGAATTAAACGGGTGGCGGCGGGCGATCGCCCTTTACGAGTACAAGCGGCTATGGAACGCTGCGGTATATTGGATCGCCGCCAGAGTCTCATTCGTAAACTATCTAAAGGCTATCGTCAGCGGGTGGGAATAGCCCAGGCGATCGTGCATGACCCACCTGTGATAGTGTTAGATGAGCCGACAGTGGGGTTAGATCCGCGCCAAATTATTGAAGTGCGGAATTTAATCAAGAGTCTAGCCGGAGACCATACGATTATCCTGTCTACCCATATTTTACCTGAAGTTAGCATGACCTGTAGCCAGGTGGTAATTATCAATAAGGGTCAAATTGTAGCGACGGGAACCCCCGATAATCTGATGGAGAAGTTGACGGCGGGTGCAGGGTATGAGATAGAAGTAGAGGGAGAAATCGAGGAGGAAACCCTAAACTCGCTGTTAGCAGTTCCTGGAGTGAAAATAGTTGACCTATTAACAACATCTCCCACGGAACCACACCAGCGGTTACAGGTCGTTTGTGAAAATAACAGGGAACCCGGACCTGAGCTGATAGCCGCCTGTGTGACTGAGGGGATAAAAGTTTATGAAATGCGGCGCACTCGTGCTAGTTTAGAGGATGTTTTCCTAACTCTAACCGCCCAAGAAGAAGCGACGATCGCCCGATCGCCTTCTGAGGATAAACCCGATTCTCAGGACATAGCCAAAGACCAGCTAGAAGAAGACCAGCTAGAAGAAGACACAGAAGAAACAGTTGAGAATTAATAACTGATGATGGCTCCGGTTCTGCTTAAACTAATAGGAAACTATGCTAGTCGTTTTTAGTAATATCATCGCCATATATCGCAAAGAACTCCAGGGGTATTTTGCCTCTCCGTTGGCTTATGCGATCGCCGGAATTTTTTGGCTACTAACGGGATACTTTTTTATAGCTATTCTGTTAGGGCCAGAGGGACTGATTCAACAAGTAGCTTTGAGAGATCAAATGGGTTTAACGGAACCCCCCATTGATTTATCATTTGAGTTTCTGCAAGTATTTCTGAGGCTTATGGGAACCATATCTCTGTTTGTGCTGCCCATGTTATCAATGGGATTATATGCAGAAGAACGCAAACGAGGAACCCTAGAACTGTTGGCGACTTCTCCAATTACTAACTGGGGAGTAGCTACGGGAAAATTACTAGGAGTTCTCACCTTCTATAGTACCATGATTTTGCCACTGTTTGTGCTACAGGCGATCGCCCTCAGTGTGTCTAGCCCTCCCATGTCTCCAGGAATTATGATAGTATCTCATCTGGGGTTAATTTCACTGGCTGCTGGTGTGTTATCCCTGGGAATGTTTATTTCTTCCCTAACAGATAGCACCTTACTTTCGGCGATCGGTACTTTTGCCTTGGTGCTATTTTTATGGGTTGTGGATATCATTGGTCAAGCGGTAGGAGGACCCCTAGGAGATGCCCTCACCCATTTATCATTAATCTCTAATTATACTAATTTAGTACAAGGGGTTATTGAGATTAGGAGTTTGGTCTTGTTTGGCAGTTATGTAGTGTTAGGGGTGTTTCTCACCGCCCAGTCTATTGATGCGTTTCGCTTCCAGCGTTCGTAAAAGGTTTTATGAAAAAAAATCGAATTATTTGGCAACTCTTTAAATACTCATTTTGGCTAGGTCCCATGATTGCGATCGCTGGTTTATCAGCGGGTTTCGTATCAGGAATTTGGCAACCAGTTCCCCTAGCATTAATCATCGCTGGGGTGGTAATTATCGGGGTGTGGTTAGTATTAAAAGGTGATTTGGAAACTGACCCGCAACAAAAACGACTAGGTAATCGTCGGTCTACTCAAGCCGGGACTAACGCCCTATTGGCAACAGTTTCCGTGATGGTAATTCTCACCTCTATTAATATTATTGCAGTGCGGAACCCAGTTCGCATTGACTTAACCGAAAACCAACAATTTACCCTCGCCCCCCAAACCCAAACTATACTGACCAACCTCCCTGAACCTTTAAAGGTTTGGGTATTTGACCCGACCCAAAATCCTCAAACTCAATCATTATTAGACCGCTACCGAGAAAAAAACCCAGCCTTATTTAGTTACGAGTTTATTGATCCACAAATGCAGCCGGGTATAGCCCAAGAATTGGGGGTGAGAAATTTTGGTGAAATTCATCTGGAAGCAGGAAACCGTCGCCAACTTATTCGCCGGGAAGGAAGACAACCACTAACGGAAGTTACATTAACTAATAGTATTGAACAAATTTTTAGCGATCGCACTTCCCAAATTTATTTCCTCCAAGGTCACGGACAAAGACCACTTCAAGCCGGACAAGGAGGCTTTCAACAGGCTGTTGATAGTTTAAAAGAAAGAAACTTTATTGTTGAACCTCTGCTACTAGCAGGAGCTACAGGAATTCCTGAAAATGCAGATGTGATTGTCGTAGCAGGTCCCCAACAAAGGCTATTTGAAGGGGAAGTTAACGCCTTAATTGATTTCCTTGACAATGGCGGCGGTTTACTGTTAATGCTAGACCCGAAAACTGACCCAGGGCTAGATGATTTATTGGATAAATGGGGAGTAAAATTAGACGATCGCATTGCTATTGACGCAACAGGTAGCGGTCGATTAGTGGGTTTGGGTCCCACGGTTCCCATTGTCCGCGAATATGGCGATCATCCTATTACTAGAGATTTTGGTAATAATATATCTCTGTTTCCGTCAGCGCGTCCTGTGGAAACTCGCCCCGTAGACGGAATTACTGAAACTCCCATAATTTGGACAGATAGACAAAGTTGGGCGGAAAGTAATTTAGTAGAGGGAAGATTAGAATTTAACCCGGAAACCGATCGCGAAGGCCCTCTATCTTTGGGGGTCGCTTTAACCAGAGTTTTGAACCAGCAAGAAACTCCCACGGGGGAAACTACCGAAGCAGAAGAAACCACAGAAACTCCCACCCCGGAAACTACAGACACGGCGGAAACTACCGAAACTGAGGAAACCTCAGAAACTCCCACCCCAGAAACTACAGACACGGCGGAAACTATCGAAGCAGAAGAAACCACAGAAACTCCCACCCCAGAAACTACAGACACGGCGGAAACTACCGAAACTGAGGAAACCACAGAAACTCCCACCCCGGAAACTACAGACACGGCGGAAACTACCGAAA